>CAZPEQ010000051.1:0-10607 GCA_964585605.1 uncultured Weeksellaceae bacterium
CCCGATAATCAGCATCTTGGGCGCTCAACGCTAACGCCAAGGTCGCGGTTAAGAGTACAAGTATTGACCGATGCATTACCAGTTTTGGATGATTATGTCATCCAACTCTACCTCATCACTATTGCCGTCGATCGTTACCAACACACGTATTGGTTCCACTCCCGAATCACATGTTAAGGGGCACTCAGAATAAATCACGATCTCGTAATCTCCCTTACGCAACCAACGGAATTCAAATACTCCATTGGCGTTGGTTCGTATATCATCATTCAAGAAACCGTCTACGCCGTAGTCAATATTCACTCGAGTATCAGGCGCTAGGTAACTCACTCCGGTGAATTGACCTGTATTCTCATTCCACTCTTCTTCGATGATAGTACCTCGAATCGTTGCTTTGCCACCTGTACCAGGGTCTTTAGAGCACGAGATTAACAACACCGCCATAGCGGCGGCCAACATTTTAATACAATTCATTTCCCTTGCAGATTGGGACAGTGAAGTTAATGTTAAATTAACCTTGAATCAAGATTCTCCATAGATGCGGCTAACATGTTCCGCTGCGTTAGCAATTATAGTTTTACGCCTTAATTTCATGGTGGGTGTGAGTTCGCTTCTTTCTATAGACCATTCTCTGTCCAACACGACGAATCGTTTGATGGTTTCCCAATTGCCCAATGTAGCATTGCAAGTATCGATATCTTCTTGGATTTTCTTACGGATCAACGGATGGTTAATGATCAATTCTTTCCCAGAGTAGGTGATTCCTTCCTGCTTACAAAACTCTTTGATATACTCAAAGTTGGGTACGATCAATGCACTGGCAAATTTCCTGTTCTCTCCTAGCACTAGAACCTGTTCAATAAATGGAGATTCCTTCAGTCTGTTTTCGATTAGTTGAGGGGCTATGTACTTACCTCCAGACGTTTTGAAGATCTCCTTTTTTCGATCGGTGATCTTCAAGAAACCATCGCTGTCTACCTCACCAATATCACCTGTATGGAACCAGCCATCGGCATCAATGACCTCCTTGGTCTTTTCTGGGGCTTTGTAATAGCCTTGCATGACATTCGGGCCTTTTACTAGGATCTCGCCATCTTCGGCTATCCGAACTTCGCAACGGTCAATAGGCCTGCCGACAGTCCCAAAGCGCAGTCCATTGTTTTCCACGCAATTAACGGTAACGACCGGCGATGTTTCAGTGAGACCGTACCCTTCCATGATCGGTATGCGGGCTGCATTGAAAATACGAGCAAGTCGAGGTTGAAGTGCCGCGCTTCCACTCGCGATCACTTCTACGCGTCCGCCTAATGCTTCACGCCATTTACTGAAGATCAACTTATTTGCCAAAGCTAATTTGGCATTATAGAAGGGGCCTTTACCGCCTACTTCATAGTTTAGACCAAGATCTACTGCCCAATGGAACAGCTTGTGTTTAAACCCGGTCAACTCGGCCCCCTTTAGCATGATCTTATCGAAGATCTTTTCCAATAGGCGAGGTACGGCCGTGAACACCGTGGGTTTTATTTCGCGGATCGCATCGCCGATATTTTCCAGATCTTCCTTGAAGTTGATGGACACACCCGTGCGCAAGTACAGGTACATGATCATGCGCTCAAATGAATGAGATAATGGAAGAAAGCTGATTGCCGCGGCATGTTGGTCCACAGGCAAGCGCGGTTCGCTGTAGATCACATTACTCAAAATGTTGTCATGTGTGAGCATTACGCCTTTGGGCTTACCGGTCGTTCCTGAGGTATAGATGAGCGTTGCTAGATCAGAGCCCTTTACAGCCTTCATTTGCTCAGCTAGTGTCGCTGTTTCTTCTGCCGTGCCATCTACAGACAGGGTCTGCCAATTAGGTAACTCTTCCTGCTGATCAAAGGAGAACTGTTTGATCGGTTTTTGACATAGTTGAATTGCACGCTGCGCTTTTTCAGTAATAGTGATTCCCCCGGTGAAACAGAGTTTAGCACCGCTGTGTTCGAGTATAAAAGCAAAATCTTCATCGCAACACGTAGGATAAACGGGTACCAACACGGCACCGAGTTGCAATACGGCTTGGTCTAGGATACACCATTCTGACCGATTCCCTGAACTAATGGCCACCATATCGCCAGTACGAATACCTGCACGCGTTAGGCCAATGGATATTTTCTCGGCCGCATTGATCAGTTCTTGCGTTGAATGGACCATAGCGTCACGGCCAACGCCTGTAACGATACACCTCTCCTGCGGATAGTTTTCCAGTTGGTAGCGAGGCAGGTCAAAAAGTCGTTGAATCTCCATGTTCATTGATCAAATACGTTCCGAATATACTTCTCGATGTATTGATTCAGGCTTTTGGCTTTGTACTGCATAATATACCGAGGGTGTTCCAATGGAACTATTTTGTCAAAGAATTGTTCTTGTTGATTCAGCGTACTCAAATACGTATAGTTTTTTCCTGTACCAATACAGTAAGCTACATCTGTCTTAAACCCCACAGCCGTAAGTTGCTGGAGCCATTGTGTGATGAACGGTGTGACCTTGCGCTGTAGCACTGGATCGTCGTAATAGTTGATGTTGACCCGATTCCTCGCTTTGTTCAAAATAGTGAACCCAAGTGGACATACCGCATGTACATACACCTGTTTGTAGAACGTGCTTGGGCCTCCTGTACTGCGAATCATGCGGTAGAAGAAATCGCTGCTGGGTTCGTGTGTTTGTAGGCCTGTTATTGGAATTTCAAGGTCAGAAACGCAGCGCTTGGTATCAGTGAAGGAAAGGCCGGTTGATCCTGCACCTAGTCGCCCAGGGTTGATGCCTAGCATTAAACGGCGGCTCGTATTATCCGAGTAGAATTTGCGGTGAAAAGCCTGCACGATACGCCTTACTTCAACCTGGTGTTCTCCATTAAAGGGGTCTAGGACCTGAATGTCTTTTGGCATGCGCAAGTGGCTGAGAGAAACGGTATCAAATAAACCTAGAAGCCGATCCGCGATGGTTTCATCAGTCATGCTTCATCTGCCGGAAAATCCAGAACATTTCTTCTGCGATTTGACGTGACCGCTTGTCATATGTTTCCGCTTCTTGATCAGTGCCATCTGCCTCTTTCGGATCAACATAGGGCAAGCTTATTCGCACAAGGGCATTGGGTATCAACGGACAATTTTGTTCTGCATGGTCGCACACCATGATCGTAGCCATGTCTTCCTGCGGATTGCCCTTGTCATTCCACACTTTTGAGAAACAAGTGATTTCGGGTGTATCCTCACCAAAGCGAATCGTGTACTCAGGGTTATCGCCGTTGTCGGTCGAGCTGACCTTAAACCCTGATCGCTCCAAACTGGCTATCACTCGCGGATTAACCGCTGTTTTTTCTGTTCCTCCACTCCAGCAATACACATCCTTTATGTCGTAATAATGTGCGGCTACACTTGCCCATATCTGCGCTAAGTGGCTTCTCCTCGAGTTGTGCGTGCAAATGAACACTAGATCGGAACGTTCACAACACATGCGTTGCAGTGCCATATGATCAACGATTTTGCACAATAGATCCATGCGCTCCTTGGGGATCTCAGCTTCAATAGGCAGTGCGGTAAGTTCCAGTACCATGCTACTTCGGTGCATTTTTGTAAATGTAAAGGCCTACTAGGCCAAACAAAATATTCGGTATCCAAACAGCCCAACGGGCATCCATGCCGGCGTTCGTAGCGGCTACGGTGGTTATCTTAATGCTGAAGATGTAAATGAGGATCAGCAAGACGCCTACCGCAATATGCACGCCCGTTCCGCCCCGGACTTTTCGACTGGCAATACTTACACCTATCAACGTAAAAACGTAGGTGCTAAAAGGCATGGACGTGCGTTGGTACCGTTCTATCTCAGCAAAGACCACACCGCGCGTGCCGCGCTGTTTCTCGTCGGCTATGTAGGCGATCAGTTCGGGTGTTTTCATGGCCGAATATGAATTCCGCCGTCTTCCGAATTCCGCCGGTGTTAGCGCTAAGATGGTGTCTGTTTTTATGAAATGCTCGATTTGATCCTGTTGTTCTCCGAGCACTCGGAGCGTTCCGTTATACAGCACCCATTTGCCTGATACGGAGTCGTATTCAGCACGATCGCACCTCAGTTTGGAAAGAAGTTGAGAGCCAGATTCATCCCAGTGTTCCAATGCGAACGAGTAGGCCGTGCTATTGCCTACGCGGAACTCGTGGCAATAGGCGATTACGCCGGGTTCTATCTGCCTATGGAAGTCCCTACCCCCAACGAAGAATTTCGTACGCAAGTGATCCTCTTCAAAAGCTAAACGGATCTTGTTCGCATCTGGTAATACGTAGTGGTTGGTTACCAACGCAATACCTGCCAGGATGCTGGCCGAAATGAAGAAGGGGTATAGAAACCGGAGGAAGCTCACCCCTCCACTTAACGTGGCTATCACCTCCGTGCGTTGAGCGAGTTTACTGGAGAATATCAGTACAGCCAAAAAAATCAACAGGCCACTAAAAAAGTTAGCGTAGTACAGGACGAAATTGAAATAGTATTCCACGACGATCTCTTTGAACGATGCGGTCATACGTGCAAAGTCTCGGGTCTTCTCGCTGATGTCAAAAACCACAGCAATGGACATGATCAAGACCAAAATGAAGAAGAAAGTTCCGAGGAACTGACGCATGATATATCGGTCGAAGATCTTAAGCATTGCTCACAGGCGTTGTTTCAATTTGGGTAGTAATCCATCACGCCATGTCGCAAAGGTACCTGCCTCAATGTGTGCTCTCACCTGTTCCATAAGGTGCAAGTAAAATGCCGTATTGTGGGCACTGGCGATCTGCGCACCAAGCAATTCGCCGCTCAGGAACAGGTGCCTCACAAATGCTTTACTATAGGTACTATCCATCCAATGTGTTCCATTTTCGTCTAGCGTCGAATGGTCATTTGCCCATTTTTTATTGCGGATATTGATGACGCCATCCATGGTGAATAACATGCCATTACGACCGTTTCTTGTGGGCATCACGCAATCGAACATATCTACACCTACACTCACACATTCCAGTAGATTCCAAGGGGTTCCAACGCCCATTAGGTAACGCGGTTTGCCTGTTGGCAGTATATCGCATACTAGCGCTGACATGGCGTATAGCTCTTCTTCAGGCTCTCCAACGGAAAGGCCACCGATCGCATTGCCGGGCATGTCTCTTTCCGCTATGGCTTCCGCACTTTGAACGCGAAGATCTTCAAAGGTGCTGCCCTGCACGATAGGGAACAGGGCTTGTTGGTGACCGTAACGCGGTTCCGTCGTGTTGAATCGTTCTACACATCGATCCAACCAACGGTGGGTCAAGTGCATGCTTTTTTCCGCATACTCTTTTTCGCACGGCCAGGGGGTGCATTCGTCAAAAGCCATGATAATGTCTGCACCGATAGCGCGTTGCACATCCATCACATTCTCTGGAGTGAACAAATGCTTGCTCCCATCGATATGCGAGCTGAATTGCACCCCTTCCTCATTAATACGTCGAATACCACTTAGGCTATGTACTTGAAAGCCCCCACTATCAGTCAGCAAGGGCCCCTTCCACCCGTTGAATCGATGCAAACCACCTGCTTGTTCAATGATATCTACGCCGGGTCGCAAATAGAGGTGATACGTATTGCCAAGCATGATCTTGGCATCCATATCTCGCTGCAAGTCAAAAGGATGTATGGTTTTAACCGCACCGAGTGTACCAACTGGCATGAAAATCGGCGTGGGTATCTCCCCATGATCCGTTTTTAAGGCACCCAAACGGGCCTTGGACGCGCTATCGGTTTTAAGCAAGTTGAATTGCATGGCACAAAAATGATGAACTCTGCTGGAACTGTTCATAACTAAGCTCAAATACCCCTTATTTTCCATGGGCGAAAGGGATAGTTTCGTTCTATCGTCTGCCCTGATGATCACCAGTAGTTTCATAGTGATGTGTGCCGCTCTTTTGGTGCTGCTCGTATACCATGCGGTTTTCTTTGCACGGGTGGCATTTCGTACGCATGAGCTGGAGCCAGATAGGAATAGCCCGTTGACGGTTGTTATTTGCGCACGTGATGAGGCCTATTCGCTAGAAAAGCTGATTCCAGTGTTGCTGGAGCAAGACCATCAACAGTTTGAGATTTTAGTGGTGAATGACCGATCGACTGACGGGAGTGAAGAAATATTACTTTGGTTGGAAAAGGACAATCCGAACCTGCGGGTGGTCAACATTCCCACAGGTACACGTAATGCCTTTGGTAAGAAGATGGCCTTGTGGATCGGTGTGCGAGAAGCGAGGTACGACCGTGTTGTGGTGACGGATGCGGATTGCATGCCCGCCAGCAAAGATTGGTTGGCCTTAATGGCTGCAGGAATGCCTGAGGGCAAATCAATTGTGGTAGCCAATAGCCCGTATGAGCGTAAGACTGGTTTGACCAATGTCTTGGAACGGTATGATGGCGCCATGAAGGCTATGCAGTTCTTGGGCTTTGCGTGTGCAGGGCTGCCGTACATGGGGGTTGGTAGGAACTTGGGTTATGAGAAAGAACTGTTCTTGCGTTCGAAGGACAAAGTGAAAGGGTGGAATGCGATGAGTGGTGATGACGACCTATTCGTTAATGCGGTAGCCACGCAAAAGAACACCAATGCGATCTTAGACCCCAATAGTTTCATGTTCACACGGGCCACGCGGGATATGCGTTCCTGGTGGAGGCGTAAAAGAAGACATTACACAACGGCAGTGCATTACCGATTCGTGCATCAATTTTTATTGATGCTTTTACCGCTAGCGAAAATGGTCTTTTGGGCAAGCTTGATCATTTTGGCCGTGCAACAACATTGGGTAGGAGTGGGAATCGGTTTAGGTTCCGCACTACTGCTTTTATTACCAGTTCAAATGAAAGGATTACAACGTACCGGTGCGGCGGATCTGGCTTGGATGGCCTTACCGTTGGAGTGGTTGTTCCTTTTGTTGGACCCATTCATCTACTTGAGTACACTGATTGTGAAGCCACAACAATGGAAATGAACCCCAACTTATCGGAGAAGGCGAAGATCGATTACGAGATCGTTCGCAGAGCAGTCGATAACAACGATCAGAAGGCCTATGCTGAATTGATGGGTCGCTACCGCGATTCCATCTACTTCATGTTGCTTAAAATGATCAACAACAAGGACGATGCGGAAGATTTGACCATCGAAGCATTCGGCAAGGCGTTTAAACGCCTGCATCAATACACGCCGAAGTATGCCTTCAGTACGTGGTTGTTCAAGATCGCATCGAACAACTGCATCGACTGGATCCGTAAGCAGAAGAAAAAGAAGACCCTTTCCCTCGATAACCCGATCGGCACAGGCGACGGGGAGGACATGACAATTGAGATACGTTCTGATGGACCTGACCCCGCTGATGTGGTCATGAAAACACAGAAGGCAGAGATCTTAAGAGATGTCGTTGCCAAACTGAAGCCGCGTTACCGAACGCTGGTAGAGTTGCGTTACTATAAGGAGTATTCCTATGAAGAGATCGCACAAGAAATGGACTTGCCATTGGGTACCGTTAAGGCGCAGTTGTTTCGCGCGCGCGAGTTCCTGAACAACTTGATGAAGGACGGTAGAGACGTATTCTGAGCCCATGCAAGGGCTTGCCCTCATTTCCAAATACTTTCCCGGCCTTACCGAATTTCAACTGAAGCA
The DNA here is from genome assembly GCA_964585605.1 of uncultured Weeksellaceae bacterium. Taxonomy (GTDB): domain Bacteria; phylum Bacteroidota; class Bacteroidia; order Flavobacteriales_F; family PHOS-HE28; genus CAZPEQ01. Next base: position 7,688 of record CAZPEQ010000051.1, read on the forward strand.
ATTCGCCCAGCTCGGTGGTTTGTACTGTGAGTGGAACGAGAAGATCAATGTGATATCCCGTAAGGACGTGGACAACCTCTATGAGCGCCATGTGCTACATTCTTTAGGTATAGCCAAGGCGAGAACGTTTAAGCCGGGTCAGCAGATATTGGACGTGGGCACGGGCGGTGGTTTTCCTGGCATTCCCTTAGCGATCTATTTCCCGGAGACTCGCTTTCATTTGATCGATGGTACAGGCAAGAAGATCTTAGTCGTGAATGAGGTCATTGACGCATTGGGTTTGCAGAACGCAGCGGGAGAACAAGTACGTAGCGAAGACCTGGATGGACAGTATGACCACATTGTTAGCAGAGCGGTCACGGATCTACCCCGTTTCGAATCACTTACCGGACATCTATTGAAACCAGGGGGAAGTACTCTGTACTTGAAAGGAGGAGAGTTAGATGCAGAACTAACCGCCACGCAAGGAGATTCGGATCTGTACGAACTAAGTCAGTGGTTCGAAGAGGAGTTCTTCGAGACCAAGGGCGTGGTGGAATTGCACGAAGCGTCATGATTAACAGTCAATCCATTTAGTAAGGTATTGACTTCTACTAGTAATGAAGATCTGCTTGAAGTACTTACGTTTATCAGTTCGTAAGGTGGTCGTCCCATTGCCTGTTTCCACCGCCATTCCAGTTGACTGATCGAACTTTCTTCTTCGCTTTGAAACCACCAAGCGGTGTGTAACTCATCAGCACCTTTAGATAACTTAGCGGTGAACACGTGCCGCCCGTTCACCGTTTCGACCTGTTCTTGGGTGAATTTGTAACCACTACCTCTCCAGCATATTATTGGGTTGTGATCCGTTCTCCAAAAATCTGCGCACGGCTTAACGTAAAGCAGTGCATCTTTCTTTGTGAATTTGAAACCGTCGAACGAAGCTGGTTCTTTTGCATAGCCGTTGATTGACCTTTCTTCAGCAAGTGATGTTGGTGCTGCAACTAACTCATTGGAAGGCTGGAATAGGAGCACCAAAGCAACGAGTAGCTGACCCATTAAAGAGGGCGAACCCACGGAGCCTAGCGTAGCGGTGTGATCAGGAATATACTTGCCGACCAGTTTAGGTACCAACCCTATTAAAGGTAAGATCGTATAGATCGCTAATGAAAGTAACCCAATGACCTCATGGGTGAAGGTCTCTTCAGGAACCTTGAAGAGAATCAATCCGATAATACGGGTGAAGTTAGAGAGGATGATCAAGGTGAAGCTCAGTACCAGAAGCGCAAGTAGTCGTAATGGTCTTACCTGAACGCCTTGTATTTTTTCCGCTCGCCTGATCAACATGAGTGTTATCAGGAAGCCAGTAGTTAGTAGTTTCAGACCTGCGCATGCTGCCTCTACTGTGAACTCATCACCACCTAAGAGAATGGTATTACCTGCCGAACCTACATCAAAACCGACCATGTTCAATGCTGAACTGGCGAGATCGGTCAGTTGTAGGCGTATGGGGAAACCAAATACCTTGAATAGATAGGTTGCAGCAGGGGAGCTTAGTGCGATCAAGAGGAAGGAACTGGTATTCAATTGCCCTATATGTTGTTCAATCAGGTAAAACAAACCGAAGACCAACCCAAAGAAGAACAAGGTCTGAGAGTCGATAAAATGGGCGATGAGAATTGCAGGAAGACACAGGAAGACAAATAGTTGTCTTCCTGGCCTCCTGCGATCAACAGATACGATGAACGGAGCAAGGATCAAAGGGATTAAGAAATTGGAATCCAGTAGTAGATAACATTTGACATTTCGCGCATTGACAAGCAGTAGCATCGCTATTGCCGCCAACGCAAACCAACTATTTCTCCGTTTCAACTTATCCATCGATCATAGCGAAACACGTCTCCTTTTAGTTTCGATGAAATGGTAAAGTGGAATGCATAAAGCCAGTATGATCAATAACCATTCGTGAGGTTCTGGGACAGACCCGGAAGAGTTCATATTGGCATTCTGCAAACTGTTCTTATTCTTCTCAATATCGAAGCGGTCGTAGTCCTTTACCGTTTCTAGAACCACTAAACTGGAGATCGGACTAACGACGAATGCTGCGTTCGCCATGTCGATCAGCGGTCCCTCAGCGTAATGGTCTGAAACGAAGTACTCCTGCCGAATGTCTTTCAGAATTCTGTTGTAGTTGTACAGTCTCATCAAATGGTCGTTGCCACCGGGAACATGCTCTGAATGCAGCTCACTGCGCAGAATATGGTAACCGCTATTCCCGATCTCAACTGCGTTATCCTTCAGTTTTATCATGGGGAACGTTCCTTTTCCTATCTGCTCAACGGCGCTCGCGAGGTTCTCGTTCCGCAAGTCGATCGACCTGAATTGGCGCATGGTCTGCAGATATGCAGATGATCGTTCTGAGAGATCGATCACAATGGGCGGGGTGGTTGATTCGGCTAGGAACCTCTCCAAGGAGCTTTGGAACTTACTTCCGTTCAGGTCGCGAAGATTTGGTGTTCCAACTGTGGATTTAGTCAAGATCACGACCTTGTCAGAGTGCTCCAGCGCATGAAAAGGAAACATGGTGAAGCGAAGATCACGAACGCGCTCTATTGTTTTGTCCATGCCTGGTTGATCGATGGTGTGGAACTCATCAATAAAGACACTTGTCTTGGATGGATCCAGTATGCGCATGGCCTGTTTCACTTCATCGTCAGTCCATTCAGCGTTTATATCTAGGTACAGGTGTTCTACCTCCCTTGCAATACTCACGTATTCATTCTCTCGTAATTGATATGACAGACTATCGAACGTAAAGGTCTTTGGCGACAATGCGACATTGGGGAAACCCATCTTCCAGAAGGGTTCGTAATCTCCTGAGCGCACATAGTTCCCTGGGCTCATTATCTCGAACCCATCGGGAAGTATCGGGGGCATTTTT
>CAZPEQ010000052.1:0-10584 GCA_964585605.1 uncultured Weeksellaceae bacterium
TGGAAGTATGCCGTTTACAGTACCTTCATAGATTATCGCATACCCTTCGTTCACCTGAGCTGCATTGTTGCTCATAAAGGGGCCGCCTGCTATTATGTCAGCATACCCATCTCCATTTACATCACCCGCGGCATCAACCGATGTACCTAATTCCCCACCTACAATACCGCCTTCAACTCGGTCAAAATTGCTTACCGTAAATCCTATGGGTGTGCCGAAATAAGTGTAGATAGCGCCTTCATTACTTTGCCCATTGGAATACGAAGGTGCACCTATCAATAGGTCAAAGAAGCCATCCGCATCAACATCACCTGCCGCAGAGATCGCCCGACCAAAATCTGCGTTTGCGTTGGTCGAGGTCAGTTCGATGACGTGCGGCGTGACCAGCCCGGTAATACTTCCATGGTATACGCGAACAACGCCGTTGCCTTGGTTAGGCGCGCCAACCGCTACGTCACTATATCCATCACCATTTACATCTCCGGCAGAGCTGACTGCCGTACCAAATCCTCCTGTCCCTGTAAGTGTAGCAGCCGCTGCAGTTACTGTACCCGTTGAAGAACCTATATACAGGTACGCGGTATTACCATTAGGCGCCCCAACAATGACATCCGCATATCCGTCACTGTTCACGTCACCTGCTGTACCCACGCTAGAACCGAATCCGGAACCGCTCAAAGGCCCGGCTAATATGCGACTTGGATTTGCGGGAAGGCCTGTTGCGCTGCCAAAGTAGATGTAAGCGGCACCTCCGCTACTTGCCCCTGGAGCTCCTACTATAATATCGGCGTAACCATCGCCATTTACATCGCCAGCAGTGGATATGGCCTGCCCAAAATTGCCATTAACTGCGTTGCGTTGAATAATCTGAGGGGTTGCAGTAAGACCGGTCAAACCTGTTTGATAAAAATAGACTAAGCCTTCATTAGCCTGACCATCAGATGCGTCAGGCGCCCCAACGATCACATCACTGAAACCATCTCCATTAACGTCTCCAGCTCCGGTAACACTTGCACCCAAATGATCCATGGCTGCGTCACCAGGCACCTGAGTAGATGGAACTGTTTCCACATTGAACGCACCTCCGTGGAAAATGGCAGCAGCCCCAGACGATCCAAAAAGTCTGGCTCCAATAATCACATCGCTATACCCATCTCCATTCACATCTCCGGCAGACCGAACAGATTCTCCAAAGTTCGCCCCGGCATTGTTAAGCTGAAGGCGAAGATCCCTCACTACATTGATACCTGTGGCAGAGCCTAGATGAATGTCAACTATGCCTTCATCTACTTGCCCTAGATCGAAAAGCGGTGAACCAATGGCCAGGTCGGCATACCCGTCACCGTTCATATCTCCAACATTGCTTATGGATCTTCCCATCCAAGCACCTGTCTGATTGCTTTCTACGATCGCGACAGGGGCCGGAAGAAGCCCGACCGAGGAACCATGATAAATATAAACTCTGCCTTCATCGGTCTGCCCATTTCTATCCCGATAACTTCCAATGGCTACATCAGAATAGCCATCTCCATTCAAATCGCCAGCGCAGGAAACGGACCAACCAAATGCACTGGCTGCAATACCGCTGCCAGATAAAGCTAGATCAGGAGGGGTATTAAATGGAGTGCCAGTGCCGAATCCGACGGCACTCCCATAATAGATCAATACACGGCCATCATTCTGTGCAACGTTGTCAAACTGCGATGCGCCGATCACAATATCGCTGAATCCATCTCCATTAATATCACCCCCTGCGGATACGCTTCTTGAAAAGTGGGACCCTCCGATATTAAGCTCTAAACGGTGTTTAAATACTAAACCAGTCGCACTTCCTCGGTAAATGAACGCAGCCCCTTCCTGATTCGTAGGGAAAGAACCCAAGTAAGCTCCTACGATCACGTCGCTGAATCCATCATTATCTATATCACCGGCAGTACCCACATTTGATCCAAAGAACGCGCTTGCTGTGTTGGACTCTAGAAATTGGTCAAAAGTTGCGTTGATCCCTGTAGGAGAGCCATGATAAATGAATGCACCGCCCTCGGAAAAGGTGGTGTTGGAATTCTCCCAGCGTCGCGCACCAATGATCAGGTCAGAAAAGCCATCTCCATTCACATCTCCGGCTGTACTCACATCAACGCCGAACTCTGCCCCAGCTTGATTAATCTCTAAAATCACGTCTGCATTGGCCCCGATCCCACTTTCCGACCCGTAATAAACATACGCTAAGCCCTCTTGGTTTTGTCCCATCGAAGCTCGCCAAGCACCTACCACAACATCAGAGAATCCATCTCCATTAAGGTCTCCCGCTGAAGATGCCGAAATACCAAATTCCGCATTACCCTGATTACCGACCAATAGCCGATTTGGAGTAGTGCTGATCGGGTCAACAACAATAGGATAGCTTGCCTCCTGGTCATTCACCAGAAGTTCAAGCACATACGCGCCATCTACTAGCGAAAGGATCATTTCTGAAGGAAGTACTTTTCCGTTCACGTCCCACACATTCAGATCCTCGTAATTAAGCAGTAGCTGCTCGTTGTCGTTGTAATATCCCAAACCTGTGGCGGAGTTGAGCCTGGCCTGAAGTGAAGTGTTAAGAAGCAACTGGACCCGCAGTTTTTCGCTACCCGCAGGTTGTTCATGAATGATGAAATTTTGTCGTAACCCTAAACCTGAATGAACATACTGGACATCAAAATTGGAACCTTGAAAAGTCAAGGTCCTACTAGCCGCTTGGGAACCAAGTTCTAATTGAGCCACCACATCGGTCGACCTGGTAATGCCTATGACCTGATTCTCAACGAACCAATCTCCATCGCTGTGCCGCATGGTGAAACCGTCTGCGCATAGCTCAGCCTCATACCATTGACTGAAATTGCGGGTATGAAAGGTCACTTCATCTACACCCAACTGAAAATTAAGTGCATTTGCCGCGATTTGCCGCTTGAGTTGATCGTGTTGTCCAGAAGTAAGGTCCTTCGAAGAGCCCGTGTTGATCCCGAACGCTGCTACCTGAATCAGCAATGACGCTAATAAAGAAGCCAAGATCGGCTTGGGCAAGAACATGGATGTTAAGAATAGGTTTTGTTAGACATTATAAAAGTAGGCATTAAATGAGTCGAAATCAAGCCCTTATGAGTGGCTAGGTTGTAACTTTAGAAACTCTTCAACTAGGGGAGAGAGAAGGGTAATGCACAAGCACGGGTTGTTGGTTTTTGTCTTGTTGAGTGGGTTTGTGACTACGTCCGCGCAGCAGGATACATTGCGTGCAAGAGTGGCGAAACCGGTGGTTTATGCCGCTACAGGTGGCGTATTAGCCAGCACATTCATTTTGCTGGATAAGGCGTGGTACGATCAGTTCGAACGAGCCCCCTTTCATTTTTTTGACGATAGTAGGGAGTGGCTAGGCATGGATAAGGCTGGTCATGTCTTCTCTAGCTACACGATTGGGAGATACAGTCACGATGTGTTTCGCTGGACTGGTTTGAATGAACGGAGTGCGGTTTGGCTTGGTGCGGCCAGTGGGTTCATTTATACGGCAAGTATTGAGATCCTAGACGGGACTTCAGCAGAATGGGGCTTCAGTGCATGGGATATGGCGGCTAATACGGTAGGTTCTGGATTATTCGTTGCTCAGCAACTGGCTTGGGGTGAACAGCGTTTCATTCCTAAGTTCTCCGCGCAACGAACCGATTTTGCAGCCTTGCGCCCTGAATTGTTGGGAGAGGGACTGGCAGAAGAACTTTTTAAAGATTACAACGGGCAGACGTATTGGCTTAGTTATTCGCCATTTGCGCGTGATGGCGCGCGCCGTAATGGTTTGAATAGCGGCTTGTTCTGCGTTTCTGTGGGGTATGGAGCGGAAAATATGATAGGAGCGTTGGATAACGATCAAGACACCGAGTTGTTCGTGCCAGAGCGGTTCAGTAGTGTATACCTATCTGTTGACCTTGACCTGAAAAAAATAAAAACGCGCTCGAAATTCTTAAAGACGATGTTCAACGTGCTGAACGCCATAAAAGTGCCTGCACCGGCCTTGGAATTCACTTCGCAGGGTAAAGTTCACGGGCATTGGATTTATTTCTGAATCAACTTGCCCTGAGAGCGCATAAGCTGCACCTTCAGAACGGCAGCAACGGTTAAGCTATCCAATATTTCACCTCGTTCAACCAGTTGGTACAGTTCGTCGAAGGGGAGTTTGCGCATTTCTAGTTCTTCATTGTCATCAGGCTGCGGCTTGTATTCAGTAAGCCCTTGAGCAAGGTAAATGATTGCATGCTCGTCACTGGCCGAATTGCTCAGATCCATCCGCAGAATCTCTTCCCAATGCGTGGCCTCAAGCCCCGTTTCCTCGCGTAGTTCACGTTTCGCAGAATCGATTGGAGGTACGTTGCGGTCGCCGCCACCTTCAGGAATCTCCCAAGAATATTTCTGCAATGGATAACGGTATTGGCCCACGATCCAGGTATTCATATCTGCATCGAGCGGAACTACACCAACTGCTAGATTCTTGAAATGAATCACCCCATATTCGCCAGGTGTGCCGCTCGGATCAAGTACTTCGTGTTTATGGATCTTTATCCACGGTGATTCGTACTTCAATTCTTCGCTGACAACGGTCCAAGGGCCACGTTTTTCCATGGCCTCGAAGCTATTTGCCCGTGCTTACTGAGGTGCAACAAGTTTGAACTGGATATCCACACGCATGAGTGTACGCACAGCGTGACCGTTTTTGATAGCTGGGCGCCACTGGGTGCTTTTGACCAATCGATAGGCCTCCTCGCCGCAACCTCCCCCAAGAGGTTTAACCGCTTCAATGTTGGTGACACTGCCCGATTTTTCAACCACAAATTCCATGACTACGGTTCCTTGAACGTTGTACTTGAAGGCCTCAATAGGATATTTCATGTTCCTGCTGAAGTATCTTGGGAGTCCTTTCATTCCACTGTCTATCAACGGCTCTGGCATCGTATCCAGTTCCGCTGGTTCCCACAAAACATGACTGGACGACCCAGGAGGAAGATCCGCTAGTGTTTTGCGTTCTGCCCGTGCTTTTTGATACTTCTTATATCTCCTCTTGTCGAATTTTACCTTGAGGGTATGCTCCGCAGCCACTGGGGAACCACCTCGTTCCGCAGGGTGCCATCTGATCAGTGCACTTAAGCGAAGGGCTTCGCGATCACATTCAGGTTCAAGGGGAAGCAGCACCTGTAAGTTTTTGGTAACTCCGGTAGACGTGACGGTGAACACAACCTCTACCGTTCCTTCTACGCCAGCCTCAAAAGCTTTTTCAGGGTATGTCAGCTCCTGAACGAATAGGTCTTTGAGGGCGAAGTTCCCCCCATAAGGCTTGGGTTCGACAAATACCTGGGCGTTGAGAGCTAAGAAAGTACACAGCAGCAGCACCGTGAGCAGGTATCGATCACCTAATTTTGTTGTTCTCATGACTCGGAAGTTAAAAGAAGGAGATATTGTTTCATTCCTAGATGACGTTGGTGGGGGTTCTGTTTTAGCGGTGCAAGAATCAGGCCTTATTCTGGTCTTAACGGATGACGGCTTCAGATTGGAGATCCTAGCGTCAAATTTGGTGCTTCGCGAACCCTCCATAGAATCTGATTTACTAAAGGTAAGCGATCAAGAGGCATTACAAAAGATCCGTGATGACCGGCCAACCCCGAAGAAGGTACGAGCCGCCTATGAAAACCCCACGGGCAAGAAGAATCGGAGAGAAAAAGATGCAGAAGGAATCGTTGAAATCGATCTGCATTTACATCAGATCTTGGATAACGAACGTGGTATGACTTCAGGAGAGAAGTTGGGCTACCAACTCCGGTATTTTGAACGCATGCTAGGTGGGGCAATTCAGAATAAGAAGCGTAAGATGATTGTTATTCATGGGGTCGGTGAAGGACGTTTGCGTGATGAGGTTCATAATGTGCTCAAGCATTACCCCGGTGTTCGTTTTCGTGATGCAGATCCAAGACGTTTCGGCAGTGGGGCTACTGAAATTGAGCTCTTACAGTATTAACTTTGTTCTATCATATGGCGCCTTGTCGCTTTCGGATCATTGATTCGGTGGAGGAAAGTCCGGGCAGCATAGGGTACCGTGCTTCCTAACGGGAAGGGGCGCATTGAGTGATCGGTGCGTTACAGAAAGTGCAGCAGAAAGATACCGTCTCGGTGAAAGTTGGGATAAGGGTGAAATGGTGAGGTAAGAGCTCACCGGAATTACGGGTGACCGTGTTCGCTTGGTAAACCTCACGGGCTGAAAGACCAAATAAACCAAGGCTTGAGGGCTACCCGCTCGATCTTGGAGGGTAGGTCGATAGAGGTGTTGGGTGACCAACATCCCAGATAAATGACAGGGAACGTGTGGTAACACGCGTGACAGAACCCGGCTTATAGGCATATGATACCACGTGAAGGGTCCGTAAGGGCCCTTCACCCGTTAATAACTGTAAATGGAATGAAACTTGCTTTCGTTCAACTATTAGCTTTGAGCCATATGCGCGTACTACTTATCCTTCTTGCCACGCTGCCTCTCATACTTGTAGCGCAGCAAGACTCATCAGAGGTTGTCATTAAAGGCAAGGTGTATTCAGCGGATAAGGATAGAGCCTACTACGATTTGATGATCGTCAACAAACGCACCCACTATGGCATATTTGGGAATGCTGATGGTAGTTTCACTGTGAAGGCGAGGCGGGCAGATACCTTGATGTTCGGTGCGTTGGGATTAAAGACCGAGAATTTTTCAGTTTCTGATACGATAAAGCAGGACACGGTTGTCATTGCTATCAAACTAGACCCTTTGATCGTTGCACTTCGTGTAGTAGAAGTACTACCAGAACGGACTTTGAAAGAGATCCAAAAAGAGATTGATAAGCTGGGTTACGATGAGCGAGATTACCGGATTTCAGGCGTGAATGCCTTGCAGAGCCCGATTACCTTTTTGTATGAATCTTTCAGTAAACGTGAACGGAGCAAGCGCGTGGTGGCCTCATTAATCAACGAAGAGCGCAAGCGAGATCTGTTGAAAGAGCTGCTGCACCAGTATGTGGAGTATGACATAATCAACTTGAGTGATGAGTCTTTTGATGCGTTCATTGATTTTGTGAACGTACCAGAGGCCACTTTAAAGAGTTTAAGCCAGTATGAATTCTTGATGTTCATTAAACGGCGTTATGAACTCTACTCGCGTCTGGGGCCAACACGACGGTATTAAGAAAATACTGAAACAAGCTAGATCACTGTTCATGATCACGCTCACCTTTAAGGTATGTTGCGTTCATCATTTCTGGCCATGCTATCGGTAATAACCCTGTCCGCGCTTGCGCAAAGCGATAGCATCATGAATGCGGTAGAGCTTGATCCGGTCGTCGTTACCGCAGAAACCGAAGGATTCAACGTAAAAGAGTTCGTTAAGCAGGTCATGGAAGACACCACCTTCTATAAAGCTTTTCTGAACATGAAAACCTATCCGCACACGGTACGAAGTGGTTTGAATGTGCGCAACAAGAAAGAGAAGGAAACCGCTGCTTTGAATAGGGAAGGAGAGTTGATCGTTCGGGATTCAACGCGCGTAGAATTGGTGCTGAATGTAGATGAAGCGAGGGGGAAGTTGAAGAACCGAAAAGGAGAATTCCGTTACCTGACCGCGGAAATGTACGATGAGGTCTTCTGGCCCAAAGGTACCTATGTGGCTGATAATACTATTAAGAGTAGGCAACAGCAACTCGTAAAAGGTAGTAAGCTAGATGAGTACAAGAGCGAGTTGAAGAAGTTCATGTTCAATCCGGGGCAAGAGATCGGCAGTGTTCCTTTCATCGGGAATAAGATGGCCTTGTTCGATGATCACATGATCCCGTTTTACAACTACCGCATTTGGTCTGACAAGCGAAGTGGCCGTGCGTGTTGGGTATTCAGTGCAGATGCAAAACCTGAACGCAAAGCAAACAAAACGGTGATCAAGAGTATGGATACCTGGTTCGACAAGAACACTTGGCAGGTTCGGGCAAGACATTATCACCTAGAGCACAGCACCGTGATCTTGGATTTTGACATCAATATCAAAGTCGAGAACGTGAGTATAAAAGGACAAACAGTGCCTACGAGTATCAACTATGATGGTGCCTTCGATTTGCCGTTTAAAAAACCTGAGATCGTCCGATTCTGGTTGGTCTTGGCAGATTGGGCGATACCTGAGCCACAGGAATGAACTTGGTCAATAGTTCAAAAGCAGGTAAGGCGTAATGAATAACAAGGAGACTGCTAATGTTACCAGAACAAAAAAACGAATCAGGACATCTAAACGATTGAAGTGAGGAATACGATTCGTGAAGCGATCAAAAGAGAGCCAAAACGAGCTGGTACTAATCACCTCTTCCTTTGGCCATTCGCCCCATTCTTTGAGGAGCTGAACCGCCCGGGGATGATCTTCCGTCCTGACTTGAAGTAAGATCCCATTCACGGCGTTTGACATGAAGTTGTCTACTTGTGTTGTGTGTTCGTTCTGGGTGAAGCACATGATTCCTTCAGACTCAAGTCGGGCCCGAACAACGACAAGCTCTTCTACGTAGGTAAAGGGGAGAACCGTTTTGAACAATGCCATATTGCGTAATCAGAGATAGACGTCCTCATCGATTTCCATTTCCGTTTCTATGATTTCTTCTTCTACTTCTAAATCGATCAGATCGTCATAAAGACTCGTGCTCTTGCGCTGCCGGTTTTTGGCGTTCTTCGTGCTTTCTGCAAGATCAAACACGAAGGCAAGCATAACAATGTCCTGATAGAGCTGCTTGTTCATGTTCTCATGCAAGGTTATGCGACGTAAAGAACCAGCTAGCCCTCTGCTATTGCTGTATGATCGTGAGTCGCTGTATTGAAATAGGTTTGTCACTTGATTGAAGGTGGTTCGCCGATCCAAGCCGATCTGATGTTGATCACGAATTTGAGCTAGACAATCCAACTGTCCTTTAGCCCGAATCTGGTCAGCAGACAAACCTAACTTGTTTATCGCACCTTCTACGATTGAATTACCCTTGAAAGCACGCCGGCGATTTCTACGCTCAATGTGCCGCAGGATCTTGCCGTAACGTAGGCTTGCGGAATCGACCGGGTAGATTGCCCCAATATCCTCATAGTAGGTTTCAAACACCCACCTCAGTTCTTCTATATCAACTCCGGCATCATGTATGTACTTACACAGACAATTGGCTGTTTTGCCTTCAATAAGGGTATGGTCTTCATAGGCTTGCGGTGTAAATGGCGCAAGCGGCTGTGCTTGGGATGCTGCTGGTAAAGCAGGTTCTTTTTCCTTGACTTCTGCTTCAACAGAAGTTGTAGGAGGCAACTTCTCCAACTTCTCCAAGTCTTCGGATCTGCTGCCGCCGGAACATCCCACTGCGAGAACCAGAATCCATATGATCAAGTAAATAGGCTTCATGTTGGTCAACGCGGTATACCTAGTGAGACTCATGGCGCTGTATCTAATGTTTCCTCTTCTACATCAAGTTCAGTTGCCACATCTATCTCGTAGTCCTTCTGTCTTTTCAGTACCAGAAACAGTTCCCCCATATCAGGGACACGGAAGGATAGTTTTAAGGTAGACTCATTCATTGAACGCACTTTATACTGTTCAGCTAACCTCAGCTGACCTTCGCCAGGAAACGAAAGTAAATTTTTCTCTTCATTATACATCCACTTTCCTGCTCGCAATCGATAACCCGATTTGCCTGTCATTGCTGTGCCATCTTCTTGAATCACATAGATCAATCCGACTACTTTATCTCTTGAATCTTGGACGAATTGCTTCGCCTTACCTGATAAATTTGAATCGAACGCGGTCACCTGCCAGGTGCCAAACAGGTCTTCCGTTTGGTAACCCGAGGTGCAACCGGTTAGCGAGGCAAATAGAATAAGGAAAGGAATAAATCTGTTGAGCATCATGGTTCATAGGAGGGAATGCCCCCCGGCAAACAAAGAAAATGAAAAATTGCGCAGCGCCAAGTGCTGCTGGCTAAACACGAGTAATACGGTTAATTCTGTGCCTTAATACGTTTGTACAGGCCCTCTTGAGAGCCCATCGTCGCGTTCTTGAGCGTACGGTACGGGTTGGTCTGACCCTTATTGATTCGACGTGCCTTTATCCCATCAGCCCATTGCAGTTTGAATTGGTCAAGCAATTCAGTTTGTAGCTTAGTGCTTAAGACAGGCACGGCTACCTCAACCCGCGAATCCAAGTTCCGCCTCATCCAGTCGGCAGAGGAAATGTACACCTGATGATCACCATTGTTCTCAAAGAAGTACATCCGTGAATGTTCTAAATAACGATCAACAATGCTCACGATTTTTATGCGCTCGCTTTGTTGTTGAACACCGGGTATCAAGCAGCAGATTCCGCGTATGATCAACCGGATCTCGACACCTGCATTGCTGGCATCGTATAAGCGTTCAATCATCTCAACATCTTCCAGACTGTTTAATTTTAGCCATATTCGAGCCTTGCGCCCCCGCATGGCATTGCGCATTTCCTGAATGATCATGCGCTCTAGGTTTATGCGCAGTCCATGGGGTGCTACG
>CAZPEQ010000053.1:0-10504 GCA_964585605.1 uncultured Weeksellaceae bacterium
GGGCAAATTCTTCACAAGGAGTTGATTATCGATATGTTTGGACAAACGATATGCAAGAGACAGTAGGAATGACAGACACTGTTTCTGTCCCAGAAATTGGACAATATCAGCTCATTGTCTTAAATACTTTATCAGAAGTCACCTGAAGCAAGTACTGACCATTAGGCAACTGATCAACCGGTATTATGGCTGCTGATCCTTCATGGAAACTTGTTGTGCTCTCCATTACCAACGCACCTAGTACATCAAATACTTGAACGGTGGCGTTGGGCTCATTAATTCCGACGAACTCCATGAACAACTTATCACTTGCCGGATTAGGATAGATCACTAAATCGTTCGCTGTGATCTCTTCCACTCCCACAAAGCCGCAACCAACTGCAAACTCAATCGGCACATTGGTGGCTCCGTCATCACAAGACCCGTTCAAATCAGAAATGATCCGTACGGTTATGAAAGATCCAGGATTGGTAGAGTTGAACGCTTGGCCCGCTATGTTACCGGCAAAGTTTGCGTTGGCTAAAACAGTGCCGAAGTCATCCCTCCCGTTATAGACGATAACTCGATCATCAGGAAGCAACTCTCCTGCTAGGAAGGTTACCGTAATTGGCACTCCTGGATTGTTAATGGTATCCGCCTGAAAAACGAACCAAGCATCGTCATCATTTTCATAACAGTAAGAATAGTTATCGACCCCACAGCTCACAATAATACAATCATCTGTAAATGCGATCAAATCTGGCCCGTTCTGCCTACAAAGCGGATTCAAGGAGCTAAGAAGCGACACACTGTACATGGTATCCATCGGGAACGGCCCTACCATGGTTACTCCTACTCCAACGTTGAACAGCGTATCCGAATTAAATGTATTAACGATGTCAACACCTGGTGCATTACCCGTGCTATCTACATCTACCGCAATAGACCATTCTCGGCGTAAACAATCCTCTACTAGGGTATAGGTAGCGCCAGGGTTCGTGCAGTTCAAACAGCTTACCGTATAATCAAGCGAATCAAGGAACCCGCCACTTGTAGCGCAATCTCCAAACGCGTCTGAAATCAAACGGAAAGTCAAAAAGTTATTGGCGTTGGTAGAAGTAACGAATTGCCCTGTTACATTGGCTCCACTGTTTTCTTGGAACAAGATCGGTGCGTTAATATCTGCACCATCGTAGATGATAATCTCATCAAACTGCTCTATATCACCAGCATTGAAAAACAGCGCCAAGGCAAACGAGTTGGCAGACTGATAGGTGATGATCGTATCCAATAAGCTCGTGTAGCAAAAGGTGTAATTGTCTGGTCCACAGCTAATGATTGGACATGGAAAGTGCTCAATTGTTGGCGAGAATTCATCGCAACCCGGGTCATCATTATTGACTATTTGATAGTTCAAGGTTGTGCCCAATGGGAAAGGTCCTAGGGTATGCATGCCTAAGCCCACTCCAGAAACCACCGGTGCTCCCCCTGTATTCGTGATATCAATGGTATTTGCACTACCAAGATCAGTAACAGTCACATCAACAAAGAACTGCCCATTCACGCAATCCAAGTTGACCGCAGAGGAGGATTGCGGCGCATTTCCACAATTGTAGGTTAGCACCCAGTCGAACGCAACTGTTTCCCATCGATCATCCCACTCGATGTAATAATCAGTTCCTCCAACGACGGGCAAACTCAATACCTCTGAAGCAAAATTAGTTCCTCCCATGGTCGTTGGACAATTATCATCATTACTACCTTCACAGACCAGTCCAGCACATGAGCCAGAATAAATGCTCAGTCGTGTATCACTTCCTCCAAAACAAGAAAACACATCAATGGTGCCGTTAGCAGTTGGCGTATACACATACCAATCCGCATTTGTGGCCGCTGCCGCGAAGCATAAATTTGCAGCCCCTGCTCCTGTAGCGGGGCCATTCGCCGTGTAGTTTCCGGGTATGATCGGGAGAGCTGTTGTGCAGTTATCTCCTTGCGCGTAAGACTCGGTAACTGACACTAGCATAATCGCTAACACCATACCTATCCCTTGTAATATCCTCTTCTGCTTCATAGTTCGTTTATTCATACTGAGTGGCGACTCTTAAGCCCGAAAATAACGACGGATTCCCATATCTTCTATTTTGGCCGCGTA
The DNA here is from genome assembly GCA_964585605.1 of uncultured Weeksellaceae bacterium. GTDB lineage: Bacteria > Bacteroidota > Bacteroidia > Flavobacteriales_F > PHOS-HE28 > CAZPEQ01. The sequence continues at coordinate 2,135 of CAZPEQ010000053.1, forward strand.
TTATAACCTCCGGCACAACGAATTTAAGCTGATCAGCAGACCAAGCGGAACGTTCTATGACTGTTTTTACACGATCAGGAGGCAATGCAAAACACTGAATATCAGGCTCAAATCCAGAGCAATCCAACCACGTCCTCCAAACTGGTTTATCAGTACTCACGTGAAATTGGTATGAATCTCTAGAAAGGACCTCTCTTGTCACTTCAAATTTGGCCTTGGCTTGCCACAGGTCACCCGGTCTTACCCAAATGAACTCTTCTTCTGCAAGTACATTTTCTTGGCCATCATTCCATTCCGCAAATAAAATCAGTTTGGTCTTAGCTGCCTTGTTCAAGAAGAGTCGCATGGGCCACCCTCCAACACGATCTGCGTGCACGGCAATGCGCTCACTCCAAAGTAACTCGCCATAGGTATGAAACAAACGCACGTTGAGCTCTCCTTGGTACTTTTCCTTGTCTGCGTGAAGTTCGATCCACAGGGAGTCTTCTTCGACTATAAAGCGCATGACCTCTGGCCTGTAATTTTCTTCAACCGCATATTGGCTCGCTTTCCATTTGCCAGTATGATCAATTCCGGCCCAACTAGCCCCTGGCCATACGTCGTTCAACTGCCAATAAAGTGTTCCAGCGCAGTGCCCATTACTAAAACGGTGCGCCTTTATAGCTCTTTCATAGGCCATGGCCTGACATACTTGCCCTAAACGAACAAACTCATCAGGACCAACGGGGGGCCAAAGTTGCTGCTCGATCAAGTTCAGAATAGGGCCATCTCTTTTGTAGCTTTTCTGTCGAGAAGACCAAAACGGTTTGCTATAGTTCAAAGCAAGGCTGTCCGTCCAAGGCTGAAGTGTCTTTAGAGAAGGATAGGATTGCATCCCATACTCACTCACGAATCTTCCTACGTTCTGGTCTAGTTCAGCTATAGCCGCATCACCATGAAACACTCCCCAGTAGTGCAAGTCTCCTGTTTGCAATCCTGCGGCATTCCCCCAGTTACTTATTGGGGAAGTGTGCACATAGGGGGTGAGGCGATCTTCACTGCGTATCCAGTCGGGTATCCCGCGCTTGAACAAGCGCTCATAAGCACGCCAGAGTCGAGTAGAATCTGACTCGCTTAGTTCATACGTGTCTTGCCACCCCCAATTATTCCAAGCAACCTCGATCTCATTATTTCCGCACCACAGAGCCAAGGAAGGATGGTCCCTCAATCGAGTAGCCTGTTCACGCACCTCTGCTTCAACGTTCTGCAGAAACGCTTCCCCATCAGGCACCATGGTATTCGCGAACATCAAATCCTGCCAAACCAAGATTCCCGCACGATCACACGCATTGAAGAAAGCATCAGGCGGGTAAACACCTCCCCCCCAGATACGAACCATATTCATATGCGAGACTTCCATTTCCGTTACCATTCTCAGCCAAGCATCCTCATCACTTTCCCCTTCTTTAGTGGTCGGAGGAACCATGTTGGCACCTTTCATGAATAGAGGTTTTCCATTCACAATGAATTGGAAGCGTTCTCCTTTTTCATCCCTTGACCTATCTAGTATTATAGTCCTGAACCCAATGAATTCACTATGACTATCAATCAGATCACCTGCAGCAAGAATCTCAACGTAAAACTTGTAGAGTTGCTGTTTTCCTTCACCTGTAGGCCACCAACGTTCAACATCTTGCAGCTCAAACGTCAATGGCGCCATTTGACCACCAGAACGGACTTTGACCAGTTGATGTGCTACGATATTTTCTTCATGCCAAACACGAACCGTTAGCTCATCATTTCTGTCACTTTGCACGCGAACATGTGTATCGACCTTTACTCCATCGTCAGTGAACGCATAGTCATATGCAACGTCCTCAATGAAAATACCAGTGGAATACCGCACTTCGATCGGCTTCCAGATTCCAGAAGTGACCATTCGCGGTGCGAAGTCCCAACCAAAATGATAGCCTGCTTTACGCACGTATGGGCTCACTTTCTCCTGGCCAACATCATTATCAGCAGGAAGTGCTACACCAAGAGCCTGCCTTGCTTCAACACCTTTTTCCACAGGCGGTTCAAATTCAACCTCGAGAGTGTTCGATCCTGATCTCAACAAAGACCGCACAGGAAGCTCCCACGTCCTGAACATATTGTTCGTTGTCGCAACGAGGCTGTCATTCAATTTGATCTTCGCATAGGTGTCAAGCCCCTGAAAAATCAAATCCACATGACTGAACGCAAGCAGTGAGTCGGTAACATGCCATGTTCCCGAGTACTTCCAGGAGCTATCACTAACCCATTGGACTTTGCCTTCATTGACTCCTGCAAAGGGATGCGGAATAACCTGTTCTTTAATCAATGTCGTATACACATCGCCTGGTACTTCCGCCGGATAACGGTGTTGATTACTATCATCACTTAATTCCCATTCGAGGTCAAGTTGACTTCGCACAACTTCCTTCTGCTCCTCAACACAACTTGCTAAAGCAAAGACCAACAGTGTATAAAAAAACGACCTCATCGTAATCCCGCTGTGGTTAAAACTTGTAATACGCCCCTGATTTTACTCTGATCCGGCACCTGGTCTAAGCCGGGTATGATCGACTGATCATGGCTACTATCAGGATCGGTCATGCGAGCTGAAAAATGGATCTCCTCTATGCCGGTCTCCTTAACAAGCGTTTCCACGTTAACCGATGATACACCTCCACCAGCAGCAACCTTGAGGTTCAATTGTTTAGCCCTCGTTTGGATGTTTTGCAGGTTTCTTGTGCCTTCGACAACGCTTGGTTCTCCCCCACTGGTCAGCAATCGATCAACCCCTGCATCAACTAGTGCTGTTAATGATTCAACAGAGGCTGGGAGCAAGTCATACGCTCGATGAAAAGTCAACTCAACATTCGGGGCAGCGCGTCTGCACTGCTCGATGAATGGCAGGTCAGGTTTCGATTCACCGGTCAACCCTCCCACCACAATACCATCTACACCACCTGCAATCAGCGCAGCAATATCCCGTAGCATGACTTTCTTCTCTACACTTGAATAAGCAAAGTTCCCGCCTCTCGGTCGAACCAATGCGCGGAGAAATGATGCGCATTCCGCTTTGATCACTTCTACTAAACCAATGCTAGGTGTTAAACCATCTAACTCTATAGCAGAGCAAACTTCAAGTGAATCGACCTCACATTCGTTCGCGGCAACGGCTTGGGCAATATCTGCTACGCACACTTCTACACGTACACTCATTTACTCCTGATCATAGCCGCCTGATATAATTTATCTAAGGGGTCTAATAAAGCCAGTTCACATTCTGCAAATGGTTCTCTGGCCAATTGCAGCAATTCATTCAGTCGTTCCAAGTCGGCATCGTTCCATTTAGAATCACCGTTGATCACGTACACCGCTTCTGTTGCCATATCCAGCAACTCTTGGATATATGGGATCTCCGGTAGTACCTGGTCGCTTTTCACATCTTTGAGTTCTCTTCGCAAAATGCGCAATTCTCCTAGCAGTGTTTCACCGGTGATCTTAGTACGCTTGCTAAAGTGGTCTTCAATCATGTTATTCAAGTACCGCACGTATGTGGGATCGGGAACCGCAACATCAGCCAAGTTGGTCAACGGCGTATGCGTCGTATGCACACCAAGTCGATGCCGTTGATAGTCCTTGACTGGAGCGATTACATCAACTCGTCTTTTCAAGGTATTAATATCAGTGGAGCGTGCAACTAAGCGCAGCAGATCTACTTGCCCACTCAAGTGCTTCATTCCGGCCGCATCAAGTTGTAGGGATACCTGATCAAGTCTTGTGTACATATCCTGGACGTAGTTCATAGAAGCATCGCTCCAAAGGCGTTCCGCGATCGCAGCAGTTCGAGGCCAGATGCGTGTATCTACATTTTGCGCATCAACCAATTCAGCCCACATTGTTGCCTCTCCACCTAAAACATACCTTTCCTCTTCAGCGGACAAGCCCATGTCATCCGTGATCGGATCATTGACATAATGCTCGCCTGCAGGGTGACACAGGTCAATGTAGTAGCCATTGGAAAGAATCGCATTTCGTTTACTCTTAGCGGCTTTGATCAACCCCTCTTTTCCGCGCCAACTCTGAATGAGAATGTCTTTGGGCAAATCATCTGCCAGGATCTCGTCCCAACCGATCATCTTCTTTCCGTGGTTAGCTAGGATCCTACTTAAGCGTTTGTTGAAGTAGGCTTGAAGTTCATGGTTGTCCTTCAATTGATTTTGTTGCATAAAAACTTGGATCGCATCATTTGCAGCCCACTGTTTTCCGTTGTTCTCATCTCCTCCAATGTGCATATAGGCATCTGGAAAAAGAGCAGCCATTTCGCCCAAAAAACCATTCAAAAATGTGTACGTCCTTTCGTTGGTTGGATCCATGGTAGGATCAAATACACCGTAACCCGTTTCAATTTGATACGGTCCTGGCGCGCTAGCCAATTCAGGATGACTAACGAACCAAGAAGTCGTATGGCCGGGCATGTCAAATTCTGGAATCACTCGAATTCCTCGTCTATCTGCCTCGCTTATGATATCTCGAATATCTGCTTGCGAAAAGAAGTTGCCATTACTTCCTTGCTGGTGTAACTCAGGGTACTTTTTGCTTTCAATACGAAACCCTTGGTCTTCGGTAAGGTGCAAATGAAGCACGTTCATCTTGACCAACTCCATTCCGTTTAATTGGCGTAAGACCACACCTTTCGGCATGAAGTGCCTGCACACATCCATGAGCAGCCCGCGCCATGCGAAGCGAGGTGAATCAATAATAATAGCTCCTGGCACATGATGCTCTATACCCGCAACCTGATGGAGTTGATATAGCGTGCTGAATGCACGTAATGCACCAATATCCGTATTGGCACTCACCATAATAGAATCATCAAGTACTTCTATCCGGTATGATTCATCCATCTCCGCAGCAAGCGCAATGTTTCGCTTCACGTCAACAACCAAATACCCTTTGCAATCCCCTTCTTCTTGCAGGGTAAGCCCCGTCTTGCGTGCCCAGCGCCCCATCAACCGTTCCACACCCGAATCGACCCGCTCCCCGCGTGCACCTCGATATATAACACACAATGGCCTATTCAAGCTAAAAACAGATGTAGTCGTTTTCAGGTCTTGAGGGAATGGCATTAGCGGTAGCTCTTGAGCCATTGCTGTAGTACAAAATACCAGCGTAGCAACGGCGATCCCCAAACTTCTCATAACGCCAATTTAGCATCTGAACTTCCTTTTCATTCATCTCATATAATGCGGTTATGAACCATTTAATCAGCCTGTTGCTTTTTCGGGTTCTTAGCCGTGTGGTTGGTTAAACAACCAGAGGAAACGGAGGTAGGATAGACGGCAGTCTTACCGAAAGGGTTACACAAGTACGTTGGGTGCGCGAATACGACTATCAAGATGGCTCTAGCTTGCTTTGAGCTTACAATAGAAGACACCCGAACTTTAGAAGTTGACTTGTAACCGATCCTCCGCATTGCATTGACACTCCGACAACAAAGACAAAAGCCCAGCAAGTGCTGGGCTTTTCGTGGTCTTAAGCGGAGAGGGAGGGATTCGAACCCCCGGTACCTCGCGGTACAACGGTTTTCAAGACCGCCGCATTCGACCACTCTGCCACCTCTCCTTTCGGGCCGCAAACATACAAACTTGAGCAATGAATGGCTATAACAAACCATGAAACGGTTCGTTTTTCCCTTGAACCCAATTGTATATTTGTTAGATGCGCTGCCAGAATCTATTACTACTAGGCATTTTCCTGAGTTCGTCCTTGGTCAGTCAAGCTCAAGTTCAGGCTTTTTTAACCACCGATCAGTACTGGAGCCCAATAGATGGCCATTATGTCGATGTGAATATCGCCTTGACGGGTTCCTCCATTAAGTATGAAGAAAATGCGAATGGTCACGACCAAGGAAAGGTTGAGGTGCTGACCATGATCGAGCAAAACGGGGAGATCGTTGCGTTTAAGAAAGCCGATGTCATGAGTCCAGAGTTGAAGGATTCGATGATGACAGATATGATTCACACCGAACGATTTGCGTTAGGAACGGGCACGTACGACCTCGTTCTGGAGATCACTGACCAAATGGATCCGTTAAGCGAAATGGCCTCGGTCAAAAAGCAATTCGTTGTTGCTGACTATTCAACGGGCTCTTCATTCTCTGACATTCAGCTAGCGGAAACAATCACCCCTGCAGCGGAAGATGACAACTCTAGGAGTGGCTACACCGTTGTTCCTTATGTATCTACGTATTACCCGCGTGGCCTAGATAAATTGAAGTTCTACTGCGAACTCTATAACACCGAATTAGAATTCGGAGCTGATGCTGACCTGCTCTTGACCTACGCCATCAGAGATTATGAAACAGCTTCGGTCTACAAAAGCTTTAAGCAGATAAGAAGAACAAAAGCGCAAGAGATCATCCCGGTAATGGCAGAGTTCAATATTGCGGACGTTCCTTCAGGCAATTACAATTTACACCTTGAGGTTATTGATAGAGAAGGGAATATTGTTAGCGAACAAAAACAATTTTTCCAGCGCAACAACCCGATCACTGCTGACTTAAAAGGCCTGCACGAACTTGAAACAACAGGTACGTTCGTTGATAAAATGAGGCAGCAGGATTCACTGTTAGCGTTCATCGATTGTTTGCGGCCTATAGCAGACGACCTGGAAAGAAAGATCATTGATGACCGTCAGATCGATCCTAATCCTGAACTCATGCGCAGGTTCTTATACTCCTTCTGGTTCAATCGCAATCCGGAAGAGCCCAAGCGTGCTTGGGAAAGCTACCTAAATGAGGTCATTGCCGTGAATAGGAAGTATGGAACCAGATTAAAACAAGGCTATCAGACGGATCGTGGCCGAGTTCATTTAAAGTACGGTGCACCCAGCACATTGATGGACAGACCGAATGAGAATGATGCTTATCCATACCAAATATGGCATTACTACAAAGCCGGGCGTTTTAACAACAAACGTTTTGTATTCTTTCTCCCCGATCTGGTCACGAACGACTATGTGTTGTTGCATTCCGAAGTGCCTGGAGAAGTTAAAGAACCTCGATGGAACGAGCACCTCCATTCTCGTAATAACGGATCCTTGAATCAGTTACGAGCGCAGCCTGCTAACTCGGCAAGCGGCGAGCGTGCTGACGAGTTTTTTGACCTTCCGCGGTAATTCTTCGCATTGAAATCGGACATTTGCGCCAAGCATGAGCGTACGAACAGCCGTTGTAATTCTTAATTGGAATGGAAAGCGCCACTTAGAGCGTTTTTTGCCGCTGGTTGTTCAACGGACACCAGATGCGGAGTTGATCGTAGCAGACGGGAATTCATCCGACGAATCCGTTTCTTGGATAAAGGCAAACCACCCGGAGATACGGGTGATCCAATTAGAGAAAAATGAAGGATTTGCGGGAGGTTATAATGCTGCTCTGAAACACGTTGATGCAGATATTTTCGTCCTACTTAACAGTGATGTACAAGTTAGCACAGGCTGGCTTGAACCACTTATCATTCACTTGACAAGCAACGAACAACATGGAGCTTGCCAACCCAAGATATTGTCTTATCAAGAGCCTAGCCTATTCGAGCATGCAGGAGCCTCTGGGGGCTTCATGGACAAGTTTGGCTTTCCCTTCTGTAGAGGAAGGATCTTTGCCACGTTTGAGAAGGATCTTGGCCAATACGATGACTTAACGCCCGTTTTCTGGGCAACCGGAACTTGCCTCGCGATCAAACGGCAATGTTGGCAGCAGGCAGCGGGTTTTGATGCCGATCTGTTCGCACACATGGAAGAAATAGACCTATGCTGGCGCATGCAACGAGCCGGATACCTCGTTCACGCTATTCCCACGTCAACAGTGCTGCATGTAGGCGGCGGAACCTTGCCTTACAAGCACCCTAGAAAGACTTTGCTGAATTTCCGGAACAGCTTGGTCGTATTGACTAAAAATGCTCCCTCTCCACTAATTCCCCTGCTAGTGAAGCGTTTTATCCTAGATGCTATTGCGGCCTGGAAATTCCTGCTGGAGGGAAACCCATCCCATTTCTTCGCCGTGGCAAAGGCGCATTGGACTTACTTCACTTGGCTGCCTGCAACGCTCAAAAAACGACGTGGGCTTAAGGCCCAATTCCCTGCAAAGTGGGTGGCTGGAACGTACTCCAGAAGTATTGCATGGGCTCACTTCTTGAGAAAGAAGAAGAAATTCTCCGAATTGGATATCTGAATCAGGAGAAGCGTTTGAGCAGCTGGGTTATGGCCAGATTGTAGCTATCGGCCCCAAAACCTAGTATCGTTCCGGCGCAAACACCGCCGATCAATGAATCATGCCTGAACGGCTCCCGAGCAAGCACATTG
>CAZPEQ010000054.1:0-10475 GCA_964585605.1 uncultured Weeksellaceae bacterium
TGTTGCTGGGAGACCAGCAATGTCCATTGGTCGATATGGTGTGTGTCGCCGAAAGGGCGAACGGCGCTGCTCGAGCTCCTCCTGCTGTTCTGTCTTAAGGCCAGTATAGACCAGGTATCAAATGCCCCGGTCCTTTCCTGTTTTTGTCAGAACTAAAAATTAAATGAAGTGCTCACTTCCGCGTTTGATTGGCGCGGTGTTTTCAATAGCATGTAGCTACTTACTCGTTGCGCAAGTTTCAACTTGCGACCATGTCCTACAAGGGCAGGTAGTGGATGAGCATGATCATTCTGCGCTTGGCTTCGCGGAAGTGTACATCGCTTCCATCGAGCGGGGAGCGGTATGTGATCATATGGGGTCATTCATTATTGAAGGGCTGTGTTCGGGGACTTACGACCTTGTAATCAGGCATGTTGGATGTGAACCTGTCGAACAGGCCGTGACATTGCCCAGAAGCAAACCCCTACTCATTTACTTAGAACATCACAGTGAAGACCTCAGGATCTTGGAGGTGAAGGCAGAACGCCCAGATGAGCAGGTAGGCAAGAAGGTGAATGAGTTGAGTGCGTGGGACATTCAGGAGCAAGCGGGCCGATCCATTGCGGAAATACTGACCCAAATCGAGGGGGTGAATGTATTGCGATCTGGCCCGACCGTTGCAAAACCAGTAATACATGGACTCTCTGGAGATAGGGTCGTATTGGTAGATCGCGGCTTACGACAGGAAGACCAGCAATGGGGTGTGGATCACGCGCCAAGTGTAGATCCAACCTTTAGTGGAGCTATTCGGGTGGTCAAAGGGGCGAGTTCAGTTGAATTCGGCGCTGGCGCCTTAGGAGGGGTAATCATCACTGAGTCACTTCCATTGCATGACTTGGACAGCTTAAGTGGCCAAGTTCAAATGTCACTCTCAAGTAATGGTAGAGGAGCAAAGACCAGCGCCTTGCTGCAGGGCCCGGTCGGCCGTAATAAGGAATTCTCGTGGAGAGTGCAGGCAACCGGAAATGGAAGCGGCGACCTGCGTGCACCGGACTATTTCCTGACGAACACGGGCCAGCGCAGTGGTGCGGGTACGCTTGAATTGGGCTGGAAACATAAACTCAATGAACTGAAAGTTGATTACCGCTACCTCTGGAGAGAATCTGGTGTCTTACGCGCTGCACACATTGGCAACATCACCGACCTCGAGGCTAGTTTAGCGAGTGGTCAGCCCAGTATTACTGGACCCTTCTCGTATCAAATTGTTGCGCCAAGGCAAGTGGTACAGCACCAGGCCGCCTCTGTACGTTACGCGATTCGTTTGAATGAACAGGATCAATTGGCCCTGTCCTATGGCGTGCAGATAAATGAGCGGCAAGAGTTCGATATCCGACGAGGGGGAAGAAGTTCAAGGCCGAGCCTGGATCTGGATCTGAGCACCCACACCGCGAAAGCCGAGCACAAGCATTATTGGGGCGAACGTGTGCACGGTAAAATAGGTATTAATGGCATGTTCCAACGAAATGTAAACGTCCCAGGAACAGGTGTGCGACCACTCATTCCGTTTTACGAACTGTATTCTGGAGGGGTGTTTTGGATCGAACATATTGACGTGGGCAAAGTGGAACTGGAATTCGGGGCAAGAGCGGATCAGCGCCTATTACAAGTAATTCGTTTTGATGAGAACGATGAGTTACAGCGACCGGAATTGGATTTTACCAATTGGGCGGCAAATACCGGTGCTGCTTGGAATCTAAATAGGTCTACAACAACTGTTCGCTTGAACGTTGCCACTGCTTTTAGGCCGCCCAATGTCAGTGAGCTGTTCAGTGAAGGCTTACACCATGGGTCAGGTGCTATCGAAGAGGGCGACCCTACCTTAGAGACAGAACGTTCGTTTAAAACCATTCTATCGTTGGATCACACGAGCAAGAATGAGCGTTGGTCCTTTGGTGTAACGGGTTACTATGATCGAATCGCGGACTACATCCTTTTGGCACCTACAGGTACCAGATTGACCATTCAAGGCGCATTTCCAGTATTCAATTACCGAGCTGTGGATGCCTCCTTAGCTGGCGCTGATCTGAGCGTGGACTTGGCGTTGGATGAAAATGTTAAGTTGACTAACCGGACTAGTGTGGTGTATGGCAGAGACCTTACCAATAGCATCCCTCTGTACCGGATCCCTCCTGCTCGTACGGTGAATGGAATCGAATACACGCGAAAGGTGCATAGCGGAGGTACACTGAACTTCAGTCTTTCCTATACCTCTGTTGCCAGGCAGACCCGCTTTCCGGAAGGACTTGATTTTGCGGATCCTCCTAACGGATATAATCTGCTTAACGTGGCATGCCAATGGCAAAAGGGAGCTTACAGGGTGAGCTTCGCAGTTGACAATGTGCTTAACGAAAGATATAGGGACTTGTTGGATCAGTTTCGATACTACGCCGACGCCCTTGGTACTACCCTAAACCTACGTTTTCAAACCAAATTCTAAAACAGATGAAACACATAAAACACACAAATCTCAAAAAGCGCAGGTACAGCAAAATGGTGCTGATGATATGCGTATCATTTTTAACTCTTGCAGGATGTGATAAGGACGACGACGACGACGATCCCCCCATCATGATGGTGAACGAAGAAGAGTTGATCACAACGGCTATTCTAACCTTAGTGGATCAAGCCACGTCTGACTCCGTAGAGTTCCGTTTTACAGACTTGGATGGTGATGGCGGCAATGCGCCTGTTATTTCAGGAGGTACGTTAGCAGCAAGTACAGCCTACACGGGATCGATCCAACTCTGGAATGAGATCGAAGGTGAGGACATTACGCTGGAAGTGATGGAAGAGGACCTCGAGCACCAGTTCTTTTACAATACGGGATCTAGCGGAATCACTTGGGCCTATGCTGACCAAGATAGCCTTGGCAACCCATTGGGTGTTGAAACTACCTGGATGACAGCAGCTGCCACAACCGATGCCATTATGGTGACCTTACGCCACATGCCAGATAAGAACGGCGCTGGTGTGAGTGGGGGAGATATTACAAATGCTGGAGGAGATACTGATATTGAGGTATCCTTACCTGTTACTGTCCAGTAAGTGTAGTAGGATTATCATACATATTATCCTTAAGTCTGGTTAGCGTTAATAAATCTTAAGGATAGCACTAGCTGTATCGACCTTCCGTTCCTCCTTAAAGCGAGTAGGAATGAGAAGGCTGATTCAGCTAGCGAGTTTGTGTTTTTTGTTAAGCCTGGGGGCGTGTGTTCTGCCGGATCCGGTTCAAGAGATCATCGCGGTGGTAGATCATGCGCCCAGGGCTCAACAAGTGCATAGACCGTTAAAGATGATCATGGATAGTCTGGGCTGGGCAGAAGAAGAAGTCGCCCTAGAGGTGGATAAGTCTGAGCGACGCTTGCATGTGTCTGTGAAGGATTCTATCCTGAAAACCTACATGGTCGTGTTAGGACACAATCCTATTGGAGACAAGCAATTCCAAGGCGACAAGAAAACGCCAGAAGGAACATTTACGTTTCGAGACAAGTATCCGCATAAAGATTGGCACCGTTTCATTTGGGTTGATTATCCCAATGATGAGTCTTGGAAAAGATTCAAGCAACGCAAGGCGAGTGGCGAAATTCCGGCGGATGCTAAAATAGGAGGAGAGATTGGCATACACGGTGTTCCTGAAGGTTCTGACGATTGGATCGTTCAAGGGGCCGATTGGACTTTTGGCTGCATAGGTATGCGTAACGTCGATATTGACGAAATCTACCCATTCATCGTTGCTAAGAAGACCTTGATTGTTATCAAATCGTAGGTAGGTGAAGTATCCTAGATATGGAGGGAAGAGGAATTAAGCCTCTGCAGTTTGTAATCCTACCCAATCTTCAATCTCAGGAACCTGCTGATTCCGTGTTAAGTCTTCCATGGACTCGCGCTTGCGGATCAAGTGGTCTTTTCCGTTCAGCAAGAGCACTTCCGCAGGCCTGAATCGAGAGTTGTAATTAGACGCCATGCTGAAGCAGTAGGCGCCCGCATTCTTGAATAACAGAATGTCTTTTTCGCGTACCTCGTTCAATATGCGGTCTTCTGCGAACGTATCGGATTCACAGATATAGCCAACCACGGAGTACATCTTTTGCTCGCCTGTAGGATTCGAGATATTCTCGATCTCATGATGCGCCTTATAGAACATAGGGCGAATGAGGTGATTGAAACCACTGTCAACAGCCGCAAAAGTGCATGCGGTAGTTTGCTTCACTACGTTGACTTTTGTCAAGAATGAACCACTTTCGCTTACCATGTACTTACCTGGTTCGAAGCGCAGGGTCAGTTGCCTGCCGATCCGATCGCAATATGCGTTGAAAATCTTGCTGAACTGCGCACCCACTTTGTTGATGTCCGTGGAGAGGTCATTGTCTTTGTACTTGATCTTGAATCCACTCCCAAAGTCGATTGACCGGATCGTCTCGAATTCATCTGCAATGGAGAAGATCAAGTTTGCTACGCGTTCAAAAATGTCGGTTTGGATGATATCCGAACCCGTATGCACGTGAATGCCTTCGACATCAATCGCATACTTTTTGATGAGTCGCTTCGCAATAGGCAATTGATGGATCGAAATGCCGAACTTGGAATCAATGTGCCCAACGCTGATCTTGTTATTTCCGCCCGCCATGAGGTGCGGATTCAGTCGAATAAACACAGACGGTTTGTTGGCTTCTAATCCGATCTTTTCCAAGATGGAAATATTATCTACCGTGATTTTTGCGCCAATGGCGATCACCTCCCTGTACTCTTCAATAGATACGCCGTTTGGAGTATAAATCAAATCTTCAGGTTGAAAACCCGCTTTCAGGCCAAGTTTTATTTCTTCAACGGAAACGCAGTCAAGCCCAGAACCTAACTCTTTAAATAAACGCAAAATGGACAAGTTGGTCAGTGCCTTAGCTGCAAAATGAAGTTTCAGGTCGGTCACCTTGAACGCGTTCTTGAACGCATTGTATTGGTTAATGATCACGTTGCCATCGTATACATACAATGGAGTCTGGTAGGTCTGCGTTAAGCGCAAATAGTTGTTTTCCATTTTCAAGCGCGCGAATGTATGGAATTACGCTTGCTGCTCGTTCAGGAGGTATGCGGAATGTGTGGTAAATATTGTGATCGCAGCTGGTCGGATCGCTGCGCAGTGACCGAGTAGGTTTTTCACCCGGCCCAAAAACGAATGCTACTGATCGAACCCGTTCGGGTAGTTGCCCTTCAAGTCTTCTATTCCTCCCTGTACTTTTTCCTTCAGGTCTTCCTTGAAAGCATCAAGTCGGGTTGCCAGTGCTTGATCAGCAGATCCTATGATCTGTGCAGCTAATATGCCTGCGTTCTTACCACCGTCAACAGCAACACTTGCCACAGGCACTCCTGAGGGCATTTGCACAATGCTTAGCAAGGAGTCCCAGCCGTCGATGGAGTTACTGCTTTTGATAGGTACACCGATCACAGGCAGGCTTGTCAGTGAGGCGACCATTCCTGGTAAATGGGCAGCCCCACCTGCACCTGCAACAATGACTTTAACACCCCGGTCTCGAGCGCCATTGGCAAATTGGAACATGCGTTCTGGTGTGCGGTGTGCACTTATAACGGTAAGTTCAAACGGAACCTCAAGTGTTTTTAAAACAGCTGCCGCTTGTTCCATGATTGGAAGATCACTTGTTGAACCCATTATGATGCTGACCATGTGCGTTAAAGATTAATGATTGTTAGGCGTAGATAATGCCGAAGGGTTTTCAGCAGGTATGATCTTGACTAGTTGTTTTACACGCTTTACCTTTTCTCGCAGAGCTGCAAGGTCTTCACTAAGCACCGTGACGTGCCCCATTTTTCTGCCGTTTTGTGTTTCCTCCTTACCATAGAGATGAACAAAGGTATCTGGCAACTGCAAGAGTGCATCAATACCTTCAATTCGTGCCGGGCCAGCTCCTCCTTCTCCGATCAAATTGATCATGGCCGAAAAACCTTTCATCGAGGTATCGCCCAAAGGCCATCCCATGAGTACGCGCAAGAACTGATCGAATTGAGAGCTGGGGCAAGCCTCTATCGTATGGTGGCCACTGTTATGCACACGCGGAGCAGTTTCGTTCACCAATACCTCGCCAGTTTCGGTAAGGAAAAGCTCCACCGCGAAAATGCCGGGAGACCGCAAACCCTTAACCACTTTGTAGGCAAGTTCAATGCACCGCTTGCTTATCTCGTTCGTCACCTGCGCTGGGCCCAATAAGTAGTCAACCAAATTCAACTCCATGTCGAAAACCATTTCAACAGGATCAAAGTGGCGCATCTTCCCATCTACGCCGCAAACGACTATGACCGCTATTTCCTTCTTAATGTCGGTCTTGCGCTCCAGGACATAAGGACCTTCGAAAGCGCGATCAATATCAGCAACTGAATTCAAGGCCATAACTCCCTTGCCATCGTAACCACCTGTGCGTGCTTTTAAGAAGGCCGGGAACAGGTTTTCATGATGGCTTAATTCATCACGCTCTTGGGCCAAAACAAACGCTGCCGTTGGAATGTCGTGGTCCACATAAAATTTCTTTTGCAAGCCCTTGTCTTTGATCACTTGCAGGGCAAGCGGATCAGGGATGACGACTTTGCCTTGCGCTTGGAGTTGATCCAATGCCTCAGTACTTACATGTTCTATTTCAATGCTGATCACATCTGCTTCGTGCGATGCCTGCACCACCGCATCAGTATCGTCGAAATGAGCACAATGAAACGTGCTAGCAAGCTTGGCACATGGCGCATTTGCAGCAGGGTCGATAATGTGGATGTCCACGTTATACCGTAAGGCGTTCTCAATGAACATGCGGCCCAATTGGCCGCCCCCTAAAATAGCAATGGTCTTGCCGTGCTCCATGGACGGGCAAAGATACCCTGATCAATTCAGATACGCCCGCAGAACGATACTCCCTTGCCGTACGAAGTATATTCCAGAGGGAAGCGCTGACACGTCTAGATAAGTAGTGGATGGTCTAACCGATCGAAGGCTGGTAACCCTTCCGTTTAAATCGAACAGCTGTACCGGCTCGGTAGAGCGCAAGCCATTTATGACAAGGAACTGGCCGTGTTGGAACCAGGTGGTCGTACTTAATGTTGCAGTGGGTACGCCCATGACAACTCCCGCACAACCATTACTGCTAAGCAAAGACGAGCGGATACCTGTCAGCACACTGTTCATGTAGGCGGCTTGCTCATGGGTGTACATAGAACCACAGGTGCTCAGATCCATGAAGTTTTCGTATTGCACTAGCGTGGTGCATGTGATCAATCCGGGGTTCGTACAACTAGGCGTTGCACTGATCGTATTGGGCGTGTCAGTGAAACCATCATCATTAACACAACCTCCAGCGCCCCATGTATGTTGAAGTCCTAGATAATGACCGATCTCATGCGTGGTCGTACGCACATTGTTGCCTGTACCTTGGTCGAAGTCGATGACCACACCATCTATAGAAGAACCAACAATGCCGCTAACCGGTAGAAATGCATAACCAACAGTGATCGCTGCACCACTGGCTCCGCTTGTAATATCGCATATCCACACATTCAAATAACTGGTCGGATCCCAAGGTGCGATCCCAGCAGGAGCTGACTTCATTTTATTGGTCTCTGTATCAGGATTAAACCAGATCTCATTGGTTTGTGTACGGGTAATGCCTGTTGTAGGCGCCCCGTTGGGATCCGTATCCGCTAGGCAAAACTGAACGTTGGCATCTGCAATGTCATTCGTAAAGACAGAACGCACATCGACCAGGTCAGTGTTGGTAGCGCTGAAATCAGCGTTCACTTGATCCACGATATTCAAGATTACCTGATCAGGAACATTCTCTGCGAAGGTGTTCCACACAACATGAAAAACAAGGGGTATGGTATTGGTGCTGCGGCTTGTGTGCATGCCCTTAGGCACATTGTTCAATGCCCGCTGGAGGGCGCTCGTTTCTCCTTGTGCTTGTAGATACGCTTCGGTCAGGCGATGCGCTTTGCAGGTACTTTGTCCCTGTATTGCAGTCGCAACCACGAAGAACAGCACAACGAAGAATGGCACGCGCATACAGCTAATTTACGAAAGGAAAAAGTGGGGACTTAATTCACTACGGCAACACTTAACTGCTGTATCGCCTTGATGGGATCAGATGCTTTAAAGACACTGCTTCCCGCCACAAGTACATTTGCTCCATGACGGAGTAATTGCTCAAAATTCTGCGTGCCTACGCCTCCATCAATTTCAATCTTCGCTTTGGAGTTCTTCTGCTCTCGCAGGTCAACGAGATCGTCGATTTTTGAATAGGTGCGCTCAATGAATTTTTGACCACCGTATCCCGGGTTAACACTCATCAAGCATACCAGATCAAGGTCTGCAATAATGTCGTTCAGCGAACTCACGGGTGTATGCGGGTTGAGGGCCACACCTGCTTGCATACCCGCATCGTGTATCGACTGGACTACACGATGTAAATGCGTACACGCTTCTTCGTGGACGGTAAGAACATCCGCTCCTGCGTCTTTGAATTGTTGCACGTATCGACCTGGATCTTCGATCATCAAGTGCACATCGAAGACCTTATCTGAGGTGGGGCGCAGGCTTTTGATCACGGGTATTCCAAAGGAAATATTGGGAACGAACAAACCATCCATCACATCCAAGTGCAACCATTCAGCTTCACTACTATTGAACATGTGCATTGCTGATTTGAGATCGGCGAAATCAGCGGCTAATAGGGACGGGGCTACAATATGGTGACTCATGCGCTGTCAAAGGTAAATGTTGCTTGACGTTTCTGTTCACTTAACATATCACCACATGAAGAAAATTCAGCTACTCAAGGATAGGTAAGGGAGATGCGCGATACTTGGTCACTTGACCAAGTGACTGAAACGGTGATAGAACGGCATTGTACTATCTGCATTTTTGGGAGAATAATTACCCGCGATGATGGGGATGTACATGACCCGCCTACGGCTGGCTTCACCCGTGAGCGTACTTTGCTCAACGCGATGCCAACAGCGGCCATCATGTATCGTTAGATCTCCTGCCTTGATGTTGAAAGCGACCTCATTCTTATCCGGCTTATGATCAACCACACTCTTCTTCCGGAATAAAAAATTCCACAGGTTTTGGCGGTGTGTACCCGGCAAGATCCGAAGGCCTCCATGACTTGGGTCTTGATCGTCAAGATGAATACCAACGTTGAGCATAGGCAAAATCTTCTTTCCTAAGAACAGGTCTCGGATACTATCCGTATGCCATCCCATTCGAAAGAAATTGCTTTTGTCATTATTAATGTAATGGTTCACAACCATGCCATCTTTTTCGTTGATTCCTAGCCTTGCAGCTGGGCCAACGAAATCCAATAAGGTGGAGAAACGCGGATCGCGCAAGAACTCAGCAATTATCGGACTGTGTTGATTGGTAAAAGCATAGCGCTGAACAATGCGCTTCCCATCTATATCAGTACCCCATTTGATAGGGATACCATTGACCACTTTAGTACCTGCAGCGCGCCATTTATCCTGCACACCTTCACACGCCTTCCACAATTGAGCAACAGTATCTTTACTAATAAAGCGTGGAAAATGGATGATGCCATTCTCATGAAAGAACGCTTTCTGCTCTTGCGTAAGTGTATCACCTAAAGGAGTTGCACAGTCAATGGTCTTGGTCACCATCCAATCGATTTGCCGGCGAAATTAGCATACATAGTTGACAGATGCAATTATCTTAGATACATACTATTGCCTCCTTGAAGAACGCAGCGTGTAGTTGTCTAGGATGAAGCAGAAGATGTTGTAATCTATTGATATGCAGAATGTTGTATTTCCGTTTCGGTACTGGAAAAATGTGCGGTATGGATCCGGTTAGAATTCCATGATCGGACTGATTTGCGGGCCTGCCCTATGAGGTCAATGAAGCGCATGTTGCGATTATCCCCTCAAGCGTAACGGTACATGACCGTCAAAAAAATTTGGTTGACCGATACAACTATCGCATTTTTGTACTATTGCGCAGGATTTTAACAAAATGGCACCAACAGAAAAAGCGATTCGAGACCTAGCGGCGATCATGCCAGTTGCTGTTCGCAAACTTACGGATCGGATGGCCCTGACCATTGAGAAAGCTGATCTAGGCATTACACTATCGCAGTTGAACTTGTTGGAGATGTTGGCTAACAATGCAGACCCTGTTCAGTGTGTTATTGCTGAGCAAATGGGGGTTGATAAAAGTGCCATACTGCGTCAAGTTGATATGTTGGAGAGTAAGGGTTGGGTTGAACGACAGGTTGACAAAGCAGATAGACGGCGTAAACGGCTAGTGGTAAGCAAGCTTGGCAAAATGGTGTTGGACAAGGCCTTGGAAAGACGCAACGTCGAATTTGAAAGAATGGTCGCAGGGGTCTCAGAAGAAGAGTTGACCATATGTAGCAAAGTACTGCAAC
>CAZPEQ010000055.1:0-10354 GCA_964585605.1 uncultured Weeksellaceae bacterium
ATTTGGAGTGGATCTGGAAACAGCAAAAAGAAGGGCTTAGGCCTTTTTCAATTTAGCCTTGCCTTTGCCACTGATCCGCTTGATCTCATTCAGCTTCAATAGCGCCTCTACCGGTGTGAGTGTATCTATATCGATATTGTCGATTTCTTCCCGGATCCGTTCTAGAATAGGATCATCGAGTTGGAAGAAACTCAATTGCATTTCTTTTTCAGGGCTAAGACCCTGCTCTCGATCGATTCCATCTTTATGTGCCTCTTCCATATAGGCGAGGACTTTTTCGGCACGTTTAACGACCAGTTGCGGCATACCCGCCATTTGGGCCACATGAATACCGAAGCTGCGATCACTTCCCCCCGGAACCAGCTTCCTCAGAAAAATGACCTGACCGTTCACTTCCTTCACCGCGATATTGCCATTTCGAATGCGCGGGAACGTGCTAGCCATGTCATTCAATTCGTGGTAATGCGTGGCGAATAGGGTTCGCGGCCGATGCGGATGTTCATGCAGGAATTCGGTAATGGCCCATGCAATGGAAATTCCATCATAGGTGCTCGTACCCCTGCCGATCTCATCCATCAACAACAGGCTACGGTCTGATAGGTTATTCAGGATACTGGCTGTTTCGTTCATTTCAACCATGAACGTACTTTCTCCTGTGGACAGGTTATCTGAAGCACCCACTCGGGTGAACACCCTATCAAAAACACCCATACGAACAGAACGTGCAGGAACAAATGAACCCATTTGCGCCATCAATACGATGAGTGCCGTTTGTCTGAGCAACGCAGACTTACCACTCATGTTAGGTCCGGTGACCATCCAGATCTGTTCTTCATCAGGGCTAAGGGAAACGGTATTGGCGACATACTGCTCACCTGCCGTCAGCTGCTGCTCAATAACCGGATGGCGACCGTCCACGATGTGCAGTTCCCTACCAGCATTGAGCTCTGGGCGGCTATAGTTGTTTCGCTTCGCACACAGGGCAAAGGAGTATAATGTGTCCAGGTTTGCTATTACCGCAGCAGTGCGTTGAACAGGTGCTAGGTCTTTGCAAATCGTATTAACCAACGTTGTAAAAAGCTGGGCTTCTAGTGCTAATATTTTCTCCTCTGCACTTAAGATCTTCTCTTCAAGGACTTTTAGCTCTTCTGTAACGTAGCGTTCGGCATTCACTAAGGTTTGTTTCCGCGTCCATTCCGCTGGCACCTTCGCCTTATGCGCATTGCGCACTTCCAAGTAGTACCCAAAGACATTGTTATAACCGACCTTCAACGAGCTTATGCCTGTGCGATCTGTTTCTCGCTGTTGCATTTCCAGCAGTAAGTCTTTTGCATTGGCGCTTACATGTCTGAAATCGTCTAACTCTTTGTTGACACCGCCCCGGATCACCCCGCCTTTTACAACGTTGGCGGGCGGTTCCTCACTGATAGTATCGTGTATTGCCTTCGCCAACCCAAGTGGAATCTGTATATCCGTGAAAAGTCCTTTCAAGGACTTACTCTTTTCATGCAATTCCACTTGCAAAGCGCCCGATGCATCAATGGAGCGGGCCAATTGCAGCACTTCTCTTGGATTCACCCGGCCGATCGCCGCTTTTCCTACAATGCGCTCCATATCTCCAATCTCTTTCAAGCGATCAGCACATACATCCATAAGCGGCTCGTGTTCAACCAATTCTTCTACTTTCTCATGCCGTGCTGTGATCTTCTTCACATCAACTAAGGGAAAAAGTAAACAGCGTTGCAAATTGCGTGCACCCATTGGCGTAACACAGTGGTCTAGTACACTAAGTAATGAACTCGCGCCGTGATCCACTCCTGCAATGAGTTCAAGATTCCGCACGGTAAAGCGATCCAGCCAAACGTGATCATCAGAACGCAAGCGGGACATACGTTCGATATGTTCAAGTTCGGTGTGCCTTGTATCCTTCAAATAATGTAGGACCGCACCAGCAGCCTGCAATGCGAACTTCATGTCGTTGACACCGAAGCCTTTGAATGAACTGGTTTTGAAGTGCTTCTGGAGCAGTTCAGTGCATTGATCGGGGTTGAACACCCAATCTTCCAACCCAAACGCGTATTGGCGATTTCTTAATTCGGCGAGAAAAAGATCGCCGTGATCACGCGGATAGAGCAATTCCTTCGGTGCGTGTCCTTCCACGTATTTACTGATCAGCTCTTGATCACCTTGGCCTAGGTAAAATTCGCCCGTGGTCACATCTACAAATGCGGCACCGTATACCTTTCCTGCGGGGAATACGCACGCCAAGAAGTTATTACTTCGGGGGTCTAACACGTGGTCGCTAAAGGAAATGCCCGGTGTAACCACCTCTGTCACACCCCTTTTCACGATTTTCTTGGTCGTCTTTGGGTCTTCCAGTTGGTCGCAGATCGCCACCCGGAACCCTGCACGTACTAATTTAGGTAGGTATGTATCCAACGAATGGTGCGGAAAGCCAGCTAGTGCCACCTCAGAAGCAGAGCCATTAGCCCTTTTAGTCAAGACAATGCCCAGCACCTTCGATGCGGTGACCGCGTCTTCGCCAAAGGTCTCGTAAAAATCTCCTACCCGAAACAGCAGCAGTGCATCAGGATGCTGTTGCTTGATCTGCTCATACTGGAGCATGAGGGGTGTTACTTTCTTCTTAGCTGATGCCATATCCTTATTACCGCTATTTTAGCGGGACTCGAAAATACGGCCTTCTGCCTTGTGAAGAGGCTTCTCAAGGATACACCTTTTCAAACATCCACGAAGAATTTTGAACAGTCTACCCAATAGGAAACTGACCATGGACGAATTACAACGTAATTCGCCAGATGAGAACTTGAAGGCACCCAAACGCCCAATAGTGGTCATTTTAGATAATATCAGGAGTGGGATGAATGTAGGATCGATCATGCGAACAGCAGATGCGCTGGGCATACAGGAGGTGATGCTGTGCGGAATAACCGCACAACCACCTGACAGACAACTGGTAAAGTCTTCCCTAGGAGCAGAAACCTCCGTCAAATGGAGCTACTACGATTCAACGGAAAAGGCTTTGGAACACTTACCAAAAACGTACTCTATATGGGTGATCGAGCAAACCTTGCATTCTGAGGAACTGAATAGAGAACTCAGGCAAACAGACGAGCCCATTGCCTTGGTATTCGGCAATGAGCTAAATGGGGTGCAAGATTCACTACTCCCCTACGCACATAGATGTTTGCATATACCCCAATATGGTCACAAACACTCTATCAATGTGGCGGTTTGCGCAGGCATTGTCTTGTGGGAATTGGCCTGATAATGAGCAACATGAAACCTAATAAGATATACGCCCGTAGAAATTGACTGTGAGTTTTGGCTCACTTCACTCTCACATAGGATGGACAGGACAATTCATTATGCTATCTTTGACAGCTTTAGCGATATGGCTGCCCCAAGAAAGTACCATATAGGCGGGTCTTTACCAGCTTTGCTGTTCTGCTTATTATTTGCAGGAACCGTGAATGCGCAGTACTTCCGTAACACGCAGACGTGGAAAGGACACCGCAACGAGTTAACCTTTGGTTTAGGTGTATCTAACTTCTTAGGAGAACTTGGAGGACGTGACCAAATCGGCTCACCATTCTTGTGGGACTTGGAACTTAGTGAAACCAAGCCGGCAGTTAATTTCGGGTACCGCTACTATATAGCACGTAAGCAAAGTTTACGCGCGAATTTGACCTATGGTATTCTCTCTGGAAATGATAACCTTACGGATGAACCTTTCCGCCGTAACCGCAACCTCCAATTCACTTCAGATCTAGTCGAGCTAGGTCTTCTCTATGAATTGCACCTATACCAGGAGGAACTAGGGCATGTCTATAGCCTACGCGGAGTGAAAGGACGACGTTCGTCTCGGGTGGGCCTTTATCTGTTTGGCGGTATTGCCGGTATTTACTTTAACCCAAAGGCACAGGTCAACAATACATCTGTAGCACTACGCCCCTTACACACAGAAGGGCAAGGCCTGCCTGGTGGACCTGATGAGTATACTGGTTTCGCACTGGCAATTCCTGTTGGCGGTGGTTTGCGTTATGCGTTAAGTAAGACGTGGAGTGTAGGTATAGAGACACAATACACCAAGACCTTTACAGATTACATCGATGATGTAAGTACAGAATATTTCGACCCCGCGATCTTGGCGCAACAGAATAATGGGGCGCTAGCCGTGTTACTGGCTGATCCAAGTTTAGACTTGATACCTGGTCAAACCGCTATTGGACAGCAACGGGGTGATAGCACCGATGATGATGCTTACCTGTTCTTCAAGTTCACGCTGCACTATAAGCTGTACAAGTACCGCTCAGGAAGCAAGAAGTACCGTACGCGTATCCGACGTCAGAAGATCGTATTCTAAGAACGGTACAGAAAGCATTTGTAAAAAAGCTCCGCAATTATGTGCGGAGCTTTTTGTTTGCACTGAACAAGCAAACCAGAAGTGCTTGCTTACCCATCTCCTGTTTTTATCAAGCATCCCTTTTCTCTACATGAAGCCAACGTTCTGCCGGGTTGTATGGCGTTTTCTGCATATTCAACCCGACTAATTCAGCATTGAGCTGGCGTCGCTAGCAAATCCAGTTAGGTGGCATTTCTACTACTTTCTATATCCAAGCATCACTACGTGAATGCACTTCATACAATGCCCTGGTTTCCCTTGAGCATACTTGTTTGAATTTCGCACGTTGAGCATATTGTATCACATGAACCCAAACGCTGTTGAATCAGCCACAAGAAAGAGCAATTCCAAGCCCTTCAGCTTTAATCTAGAAATCAAGGCCTCTGGGCTGGCCCCAACTAAAAAGGGCGCCCTCTGGGCACCCTTTAAAACTTCAGAACTTTATGTTATCTAGAGTCCTAGATTATCCTTGAAATCGCGGAATTCCAGGTCTTTACGCGCCTTGTCTGCTAAGCTGGCATCCTTGGCCACAGCAGCTGCAAGATGAGTTCGAACGCCATCACCATTGCTAGCGCGTGCGCTAGCGATAGCCAACAGGTAGTGCCCCATTCCGCTATCCTTATCATCACCATTCTTAACGCTCTGCATGGCACCTGCGTTATCGCCGTTCAACAATTTAGCCAAACCTGCATTGAATGTGTTCATACCAGACATGTTGCTGACCGCTGAACTGTAGTCTCCATTCTGGATGTCTACCAACCCTTGGTTGTACGCAACCTCTGGGCCTGCAGCACCTGCTTTCGCGTACATAGCTGCTGCACCGGCACGGTCACCATTCAAACGCGCAACAACACCAAGATTATTCGTACTGATCGGATTGTCCTGAACACTGTTTGCTTTTTCAAACTGTGCTTTAGCGTCCTGCAATTTGTTCTGCATCATGTAGATGTAACCTACGTTGTTGATACCTCGGTAATCATTTGGGTAAACACGCTCAGTCTCCTTGTAAATGCGCAGCTGCTCGTTCATATCATCAGTAAGGGTTGCTGCGAACAACAACTCTTCTACTGTCAACGAGTCTGGCATAGAAGCAGACATGGTTGTCAACTCAGCATCACTGTACCCAGTAACGTCATAGTTCAATGTCATTTCAGAACGGCGCAGCTTCGGAAGAATGTCTTTGCGGATCTCCGTGTACGTAGCCGCCATGTTCTTGATCTCATTCTCACGCTTGGTCACATCGCTCTCCATTTCCAAAACACGTAAGACAAGCGCTTTGTCCTCCAAATTGCTGGCTTCCATAGCTGCCTTGAATCCGTTCCAGTCTTCTCCTCTCGGATTCAACCCATAAAAAGCATCCTCCTTACCGGCATCGATCTTAGCCCGTTTCATTTTACCGATCGCCCAACGCTTAGCAGCAGCTGCACGATCATCTGCCAAGTTCTCATTGATTTGCAACTCACCCTCTGGCGAGGCCCATGCATCAACACTCATACCTTTCAGGGCGATCTTCTCATTTGTAGCCGCACTCTTCAAAAAGGCAACCATATCCTTAAAGTCCTGGTCACGCTCCTCTCCTGGCAACATACGTGCAGAGTTCACATAGAAATTCGCTGTGGCTTCCTGTGTAAATGGCAGAACACGCTTGAAGTCGTCTTTCGCCAAAATCACTTTGTCATCACTCAACATCAGATAAGGAGTGGTACGAACACCATCACCTAATTTAATCGGATCGAACTCCAGCTCTTTCTTTCCTTGCTTACCTAGAATCTTCACCATAAGCTCCGAAGTTTCCATAGCCGGGTCATAAGCAACTGTGCTCGTGTAGCTGAAGCTTTTCCCATTCTCATAAGGAATCACGGTGTAGTTACCCGCAGCTTGCTCGCCTTGATAGCCAACCAGTTTAAATGGTGTGGAACCACCTGCATAGGTCAAAGTCGGTGTTAATTCGACTTGTGCCTTCTTGTAAAAATACTTACCCGGGAAAGTGCCATTGATGTTCACTTTCACACTGTCACCTTGGACAATAAGTGGCTCTGGATTGACGGTATACGTTATTGATTCAACGTACTTGTTCATTTTGCCGATGCCTCCGCAACCCATCCAAAAAATGGCCGCTAATGCTATCGATCCCAAACCTTTGAGGTCTGCTCTTTTCATGGTCTGATTTTTCAATTTTGCCTGTGCAACTGCAATGATACTCAATGATTTGGCGCGAATTTCCACAAAACGCCATCTTGTTCTTAACATTTCACAATTCACTTATCCGCACAATTTCCACTCCTGGGTTGTGTCCTACCTCCAGCAAGGACTTAAAGCGCTCATAACCACTGGTATCAGCAAGTAGATCAAGATCTCCCATATCAACAATGAGCACACGTGCTCCGCTTAATTTTTGAAGGTGATCCATATACAAGCCGTGCAGTTTATCTAAATAATCGACTGAAATGTCCTTTTCATAGCTCCTGCCTCGCTTGGCGATCTGCGCTCGGATCCGATCCAAGGGCAAATGGAGGTAAATGATCAACTCCGGCACGACCAGATCAGTGTACATGATATCATAGAGATCCCGAAACAACTTGAGCTCATCTTTAGGCAGTGTGGCCTGCGCAAAGACCAGACTTTTCCCAATGCTATAGTCAGCAATGGTCTGGGGTCGGAACAAGTCTTGCTCACTGACACGCTTCAACTGATGGTAACGCTGCGCCAAGAAAGAGAGCTCGACAGAAAAGGCATAGCGTTCCGGGTCAGCGTAAAAGCTAGGCAGAAAAGGATTCTCATCAAACTCTTCCAAGACCATACGAGCCGAATTTTCCGAAGCCAAACGTTTCGAAAGCGTGGTTTTACCCGCTCCGATCAATCCTTCGATCGCTACATACGAGTAGTACATCAACTGAGGTTTGAAAGTAACGTTTGCAGCGAACGGTTTAACCGAGGGTGTTTCCAACCAGGCATGACCTCTAACATAGGTAAGAGCACGAATATGCGGTCATGCATTCGCGGATGCGGAATGGTGAGCGCCTCATTTTGCTCTATTGTTGACCCATAGGCAATGATATCGATGTCTAATGTTCTATCACTGGATCCCGCTTTCTCTTTTACCCGACCAAAGTCTGCCTCGATTTGTTGCGTAACGGCCAAAAGTTCCAGCGGGTCTAGGTCAGTTTCCACTACGACACAGCGATTCGCGAATAAGTGCTTGGAATCGAAGTCAACGGAACCATTCCAGTACAAGGCGCTTACCCGTGTTACCTGTCCAACTTGTTCGTTCAACACTTCGATACATTGCCCTTGTATGCTTATCCGATTCCCTACATTACCCCCAATGCCCAGCACAACTGTTGCCATAGCGAGCAAATGTACTTGTGCCGGTCTTTCTTCCCTTCATAAGAAGAAGATTCCGTTCATGTGATCCTACCCAAGATGCTGCCGCATCTACATTAGATTCGTGGTTCCAAACACAGACCGTAACCAATGAGACAGTTTTTAAAATTCATGTTCGCTTCGGCATTAGGCACCTTGCTTCTGATCGGGGTTTTATTCTTCATCCTTGTTGCTTTCGTAAGCGTAGCGATAAGTGGAGCAAAAACAGCTGATAGCCAACCCTACTATGTTGAGGATAACACAGTGCTTCTGGCCTCCTTTGACTCTCCGATCATTGACCGTGGTCTGGAAAATCCGGTCCACTTGAGCCTTCCCTTGTTCCAGCAAACCATGGCTATGGGTTTGGACAATATTCTGGATAACCTGGAGAAGGCGCAACGCGATGAGAACATTGAAGGCATTTTCCTTGACCTGTCTGCCGTTCGTGGCGGCATGGGTCAGCTTAAAGAGATCCGCGACAAGCTCGTTTCGTTCAAGCAGGAAAGTGGCAAGTGGGTAATGGCCTACAGCGACAGCTATACGCAGGCTTCTTACTACTTGGCATCTACAGCTGATGAAGTCTATTTACAACCCTCCGGAAACATGGATTTCCGTGGACTTCGATCCGAGTACATGTTCTATAAGAACATGTTCGAGAAACTGGATATAGACATGCAGTTCATTCGCGGGTCTAACAACAAGTTCAAGAGTTTTGGGGAGGTTTACACTAACGATCATATGAGTGAGGCGAATCGTGAACAAACCACGCGTTTGATCACATCGATCTGGGATAACTACCTGGATCAGGTCTCCGCATCCCGTAACATCTCCAAAGAAGAATTGAAACACATTGCGGATTCGCTTTTGATTCGTGACCCAGAATCTGCTGTGGAACATGGACTAATTGACGGACTAAAGTACCGCGATGAAGTCCTTGCCTTGATCGCCAGCAAGGCTAATGTAGAAGAAGGCGAGGAGATCGAATTTGCGGAATTGACCAACTACACACGCACAGATGTGCCAGAAACCGCAAGCTCAGGTGAAGGAGGCACCGGCGACATAGCGGTCATTTATGCGGAAGGGGATATCATGGATGGAGAAAGCATGCGCGGGGTTATCGGCGGCACCAGTTTGTCCGCTACTATACGAGAAGCACGTGAAGATGAGGACATCAAGGCTGTTGTGTTGCGGGTAAATTCACCTGGGGGCAGTGCATTAGCCAGCGATGTGATCTGGCGCGAAGTCGAATTAACGAAACAGATCAAACCTGTTGTAGTAAGTATGGGTAACGTTGCCGCCTCAGGCGGGTACTATATATCCTGTGCCGCCAACACCATCTTTGCAGATGCAACAACAGTGACGGGCTCGATCGGTGTATTCGGCATGATCCCGAACATGGAAGGATTCTTCAACAACAAGCTTGGTATCACCTTTGATGGCGCGAAGACCAATACCTACGCCGATATGCTAACCTATAGTCGTGCCTTGCGGGATGACGAAAAAGCCATCATCCAAGGCTTTGTGGACGACATTTACGGCGAGTTCAAGCAAAAAGTAGCGACCGGCCGGAATATGACTGTAGAGCAGGTGGATGCCGTTGGCCAGGGCCGCGTATGGACTGGACTGGATGCCAAAGAGAATGGCCTGGTTGACGAAATCGGCGGACTTGAAGATGCCATTGCCGAGGCCAAGCAATTGGCGGGCTTGGGTGATTACGATGTGATCAAGTTACCAGAGCAAAAAGACCTTTTTGAGCAGATCATGGAAGACTTTACAGGTCAAGCTGCTCAGCTGATCACGGATAAAACGGTAGGCACCGATCAAAAGATCCAGAATATGATGAAGGAAATCGAGTTCGTTAAAAACATGAGTGGTATTCAAGCCCGCATGCCGTATAGCATTCGCATTCATTGACCTGAAAAAAGGATAGCATTAAAGTGAGAAAGGCTGCAAACGAATGTTTGCAGCCTTTCTTCTTGCCCTAACGATCATTTTACTGACCAAAACCTACCTTCTACTACGCGATCGGTTCCAATAAGTTTCAGCAAATACCCTCCTGAAGGATAATCCTGCGTGTCTAAGATCAATTCCGACCCGTTGACCAGCCCTTCTTCTACCAGCCTACCAACGGCATTAAATACCTGATAATCAGAATATTTATCCAGTTCGTCAACCTGTACATTCACGGTACCTACACCGGGATTCGGGTAAATCTGTATTTTTTCATTTTCCGCCGAATTTTCGTCGACACCAACAACCAATGGCCTGAGCATGTAAGTGGAGTTGAGCACTTGTTGATCATGTCCTATCCCTCCCAGTACAAAGAATGTACTTGCAGTACCGCCCACCTGATCGGCTACCCCTGCCACACCTCGAATATCCATGACAGAACCGGAGTCAACGTTGTGCGACAGATCAGTAACGGCCCACCCAAACAGAGGGTCGAACGTACGTACCTCCATCGTAGGAGAAACAACCCCACTTCCGTTATACGCCAATGCGTCAAAATTGTAACTTGTAGCGGATCCACCTATCCAATGTGCGGCACCCCACACGTTAAAGGCACCT
>CAZPEQ010000056.1:0-10353 GCA_964585605.1 uncultured Weeksellaceae bacterium
GGAGCCGGAATACGACATCAACGCGGTTGCCAATCTACTCCCCCATCGCTACCCTTTCTTATTAGTAGACAAAATCATGGAGGTTGGCAAAGACTTCATAGTAGGTGTAAAAAACGTTAGCGTGAACGAACCATTCTTTCAAGGCCATTTCCCAGGAAACCCCGTAATGCCTGGTGTGTTAATGGTAGAAGCCATGGCCCAGGTAGGCGGTATTTTTTCGCTGGCCGATAAGCCAGATCCTGAAAACTACTCGACGTATTTCATGAAGATCGACGACGTGCGCTTCAAGAAAAAGGTCATGCCCGGCGATACCATCGTATTCCGTTTGAAGTTACTTTCTCCAATGCGTCGCAATTTGGTGCATATGGGTGGCGAAGGATTCGTTAACGGCCAGTCAGTCGTTTCTGCTGAAATGTTAGCGCAAGTCATTGCTGACCGCAAGGAAGAACCCGTGAAAAGTGTTGCTACAGCATGAGCATATCGGATAAAGCGTTCGTGCATGCTGATGCGCAATTAGGTGAAGGCGTTACTGTTGAACCTTTTGCCACAGTCTCCGCGGATACGGTTATCGGCGATGGAACGTGGATAGGGCCGAATTGTACCATTATGGAAGGGGCTCGAATCGGCAACAATTGCAAGATCTTTCCCGGCGCTGTCGTAAGCGGGATCCCTCAAGATCTCAAATTCGAAGGGGAACACAGTACGGCAGAGATCGGCAATAACACAACGATTCGGGAGTGTGTTACGGTGAACAGAGGAACCAAGGATCGAGAAAAAACTTCAGTGGGAAGTAACTGTCTGCTAATGGCTTATTCGCATGTGGCTCACGATACGTTCATTGGCGATAATTGTGTAGTTGCCAATAGCGTTAACCTGGCAGGGCACGTAACCATAGGCGATTGGGTGATCTTGGAAGGGCTTGTTGCCGTGCAGCAGTTCATTAGTATTGGATCACACAGTTTCATTGCCGGAGCCACGTTGGTCAGAAAAAATGTACCGCCATTCGTAAAAGCCGCTCGTGAACCGATCTCTTACATCGGGGTGAATGTGGTTGGTTTGCGCCGACGCGGATTCAATGATGACACGATCGCACATATCGAAGACATTTACCGAGAGATCTTCGTACGCAACAGCAATGTGAATGCAGGATTAGAGGCCATTAGCAATTTAGTCGATAGCAAGGAAAAGGATTCCATCATTGCGTTTATCCAAAACTCCCCACGCGGAATTATGCGCGGGCTTGCCGATTGATGCACGTTACCCTGCAACAAGTGAGCAAGCGTTTTGGCGCCCAAATCGTATTGAGCGAGGTCAACCTGAGTTTAACACCCGGCAGTGTAACCGGCATCATAGGTCCTAACGGTAGTGGAAAAAGCACTTTGCTTCAGGTTATTGCAGGAGCCCTAAAACCAGATACAGGATCAGCAACGTATGAGTTGAATGGGGCAGTGTTTGAACCGGATGAAGTGTTCCAGTACGTATCCATCGCCGCCCCCTACTTAAAGCTTTATGAAGACCTGAGCCTGTCTATGGCACTGGATACTCATGTGGGTTTCAAACCCTTGCAAGCGCATATCACCGTAGATTCTTTTTTTGATATCGTAATGCTGAGCAACGCCCGTAACAAGAACATTCGGGATCTGAGTTCAGGCATGTTACAACGGTTTAAGCTCGGGCTTGCCCTGCTCTGCGATGCTCCTCTCCTGCTCATCGACGAACCGGGAAGCAACTTAGATGCAGCAGGAATTACTTGGTATCAGGAGCTGCTCTCCGAGTATCGCAAGGACAGAACCACGCTGATCTGCTCCAATAGAGAACAAGAAGAATTGAAAAGCTGTGACCGCGTACTGGTGGTCACTGAACTTTGATCAGAGTTTCCACGAAACACCTAAGCGAAGGCCGCTAAGGACGTTACCACCACCTAATTCCAAATTCACACCCAAGTTCTCTTTGAAGTAATACCGACCACCTGCCAGTATACCTATACCTAAGCCTCCACTGCCACTAGCGCTGCTTGAAGAGATATTAGGGCCAAGGTCAGTGCGGATTGACTTGGTGTTCCAAATGTAGAAGCCCAATGAAGCGCCGCCATAAACATCAAACTGCTCGGGAATATCCAGGATGCGATTGAAGTAGTAATAACCAACCCCATTGATCCCAACGATCGTGTGGCGCCATTCATTCCTACCTCCAAAACTGCTAAACCCTTCCTTCGTTGATTGAAAGGATAGGCGGCCTCCTACATTAATATCCTCGGCTACGTTCACATCATACGATGCGTATATGGGAATTCCCCAACCAGAAGCGCCAATACCCGTGTTAAAATGGGTAGCCGGAGAGCCGTCATTTTGCGCTTGGGCATGTTGCATGAACACAAAAAAGGTCAAACTAAAAACGGTGAGCAATGAACGCATTTGCGGTTGTTTTGATAAGATAGGTCAAAGTTCTGGGTCCTAAGTAAACTGAACGACAATTCTGCACAGGTGTTATCCACGCCCTTCTGTAAAAGACATGCAAATTGAAAAAGGTTGCATGCATGATGGATCTTAGGGCTAATGAACACCCCTCAGCGAGTTTCTGCGTAAGCATTACTTTCGCAGCTCAACAACTGTGGTATAATGGCAACAACTAGTGATATCAGTCGAGGTAATTTTATTCGTTACAACGGAGAAGTATGTCAGATCGTGGAATGGATACACCGCACCCCGGGAAAAGGACGGGCCTATTACCAAGCGGGCATGAAAAACGTTAGAACGGGTAAGAGTGCTGAAAATCGCTATCGTTCAGGAGAAACGATCGACGTGGTTCGTGTTGATGTACGCAATATGCAGTTCTTGTATAAGAACGGCGACCGCCTCGTACTCATGAATTCCGAGACCTTCGACCAGATGGAAATCGACGGGTCGGTGCTGGGCAGTGCCCTTATGTTGCTTAAGGAAGGTACAGAAATGGAAGTTGGGTTCGACGACCTGGAGCCCTTGTTCGCCCGGCCGCCAAAGGTCGTTGAACTCGAGATCACCTACACCGAACCCGGGGTTAAAGGAGATACGGCGAACAAAGCCATGAAGCCCGCCACGCTCGAAACA
The DNA here is from genome assembly GCA_964585605.1 of uncultured Weeksellaceae bacterium. GTDB lineage: Bacteria > Bacteroidota > Bacteroidia > Flavobacteriales_F > PHOS-HE28 > CAZPEQ01. The sequence goes on from CAZPEQ010000056.1 coordinate 3,087, forward strand.
GGTGCGGAAGTGAATGTGCCCTTGTTTGTCAATCAGGGCGAAAAGATCCGTATCGACACGGAAACAGGCTCGTACATGGAGCGCGCCAAGTGACATTAGACTTTTGAAAACTCCTATTTTCAGTTCATTTCATTGAGCTTGCACGCGCCTACATTTGGTAGCCTAGTCCAAGTGTATCGTGAAATTTGATCAACCACAATCGGCGAAAGCCCTTGCCGAGTTGCTGAACATGCCTGTTATCGGGGATGAACGAGTTACTGTTACCGGTATCAACGAGATCAACCGGGTCGAAGCAGGCGATATCATTTTCGTGGATCACCCGAAGTACTACGACAAGGCCTTACAAAGCGACGCGATCTGTGTCATTATTGATGCGGAAGTGGATTGTCCTGAAGGGAAAGCCCTAATTATTTCCGATGATCCTTTCCGCGACCACAACAAAGTGGTTCAAGCTCATCACCGCATTAATGCAGATGGAAACCCAACAATCGGCACGGGCTGTCGTATCCACCCATCGGCGCAAATACACCCTTCTGTCGTGATTGGCAATCAATGCGTAGTTGACGCAGGGGTTGTGATCAAACATGATGTGACATTAGGTGATCGCGTGATCATTCAGTCTAACAGCGTGATCGGCGGAGAGGCATTCTATTATAAGAAACGACCCAGTGGCTACGACCGCATGTTGAGCTGTGGTTCGGTGGTTATTGAAGACGACGTGGAAGTCGGCCCTTGCTGCACCATCGACCGCGGTGTAAGTGCCGATACACGTATAGGTAAGGGAACCAAGATCGATTGTCAAGTGCAGATCGGCCACGACACCATCATTGGGAAACATTGCCTTATGGCGTCTCAAGTAGGCATATCTGGCGCGTGCGTTGTTGGTGATCACGTTACACTTTGGGGGCAAGTTGGCGTGCCGAGTAAGATCCATATTGGAGAAGGCGCTGTCATACTTGGTCAGAGCGGTTTGACGGCGTCGTATTATGAGGGGGGCAAAACTTACTTCGGTTCGCCAGCAGGAGAACGTCGAGAAAAATTCAAAGAACTGGCTGCATTACGCCAGTTACCAGGACTCATTAGAAAATTAGCCGATTGAAGAATATGGCAAGTCTAGCTAGAATAACTGAAAAACTAGATCTGAAGGAATTTCAGCTGCGTTCCCTTCTGGATCTAACAAAGGCGATCAGCGCCAACCAACCTACGGCTGAGATACTACACCTGTTCAAAGCAGTAGTGAGTGAAGAGCTGGGTATTACGCGTATGGTGCTCTATAGCCGAACACAAGGTTGGGAAAAACTGGTGTCGCAAGGTGTTACCAATGGCGAAGAACTGGCGCTACTACCTGCCTTAAAATCCTTAACGGATATCCAAATGATCGGGGATACTCAGGTAAACGGTGCTTCTGCTTTTGACGTGGCCATACCGGTCATGCAGGATGAAGAACCGTTAGCCCTTTTGCTTATTGGCGATCTGGAAGAGACCCAAGGAATGAGCCCGACGGTCAAACACTTGAACTTTATACAGACTATTACGAATATCGTAGTAGTGGCCTTGGAGAATAGACGTCTCTTGCATCAAGCCTTACAACAAGAGTTGAACGAACGCGAATTAGAGCTTGCAGCAGATATTCAGAATAACCTCTTCCCAGAGATACTACCGAACCACGAGCAGCTTGAAATGGCCAGTTGGTATCAGCCCCACCGGGAGATCGGCGGTGACCATTACGACGTGATCGAACTACCCGGTGGTGAGGTGGTCTTTTGTATCGCAGATGTTTCCGGCAAGGGCATTCCAGCCAGTTTGCTCATGAGCAACTTTCAGGCAACACTGCACGCATTGGTCCATTACACGCATGGCAATTTGGAAGAGTTGGTCGCTGAATTGAACGAAAAAGTGTACAAAAGTGCACGGGGAGAGCGCTTCATTACCATGTTCTTAGCGCGGTACAATCCAGCAGATCGCAAACTTACCTACGTGAGCGCTGGGCACAATCCTACCCTACTTATGACCGGAGGCTTCCTCGTAGGTCTTTCAGAAGGAACCGTTGGCTTGGGCATGATGGAATCACTGCCTTTCATCAACCACGGAGAAGTAGCAGTGCCAGATGGGTCAGTCTTACTCTGCTACACGGATGGGTTAAGCGAGCAAGAAGGGCCAAGTGGAGAGCAATTCGAAATGGATCGTATCGGCGATTGCATGCGCAAAAACCAGAATAACAGTGTAAGTGATATGGTTCAAGATCTCCAACAGCGCTTAGCCGAACATCAAGCGGATTCAGCTCCCCTTGACGACATCGCCGTTCTTGCCTGCCGATTCAAGTAGCCTCTTGTGGCGATACTTTATATCCAACACAACGATCAGTGCCGTGAATCCCCAAAACGGAACCGAGGCCTTATCGGTATCTAAGTAGTTGTTGAGTATACCGTGCAGGTAATACGTAATCAACCCGAGCAGACTAGCCATGAGCAAACGTCGTTCGATGCCTTCCTCCATGACGTTATACGTGCGCAGCGCACAGACTATTGTTATGATGATCACCGCTAAAAAGCTTAGCATACCCAACAGACCCATTTCCGCCAAAGGACCTAAGTACTCACTATGTGCGTTACCTCCAGTACCGAAATTCGTACTAATGATCGTACGGTCCCTTGATGCTTGGAAAGGGGCATATTGAAAAGAATAGGTTCCTGGCCCCCAACCTAAGAAAGGCCGTTCTGCAAACATGGCTATCGCTGAATTCCACCTATTGATCCGCTCCAAGTTAGACGCATCGGAGGAAATATTTGAGATAGACTGCACGTGTTCAGCCAGGTCATCGGAAGACTCCTCGTCATTCCTTTCTAGAGCTATAACAATCTGATCTTCAAAGGCCAAATACGTTCCTCCAGCACTGATCAAGACAAGTGCAACCACCCAAAAACGGATCCGCAGTTTGATCGCTATGAACACAGCAAGTGCTCCCGCTAAAGAGACCCATGCCGCACGTGTATAGGAAAAGATCAACCCGGCGGTCAAAACCAAAGTGAATAGAATCGTAGCCAATTTGCGTCCTGCGGATACATTCGGCATCTGAAATGCAAGCAGGGCAAAAGGAATGAACATAGCGATAGACGCGCCGTAAGACGTGTGGTCTTTGAAAAATGGCGACATGACCCAATGCGCCGGATCATGTTCAAAAGCATACATGGAATGGTGAATCAAGGTGTAAATGATCACGCCGACAAAGGAGATCAGGTACATCCAGAAAAATTGCTGCATGTACTTTACCCGCTCAAAAAGGCGGGAGATAACGAAATACATCGTGCAGACAAACCACAGCCGTGACACCAAGAATTTTGCTGATACGATCGGCATTTCACTTGGAATGATCGTGAACGCCATCCATCCTAAGTTGATCAGCAGTGCAATGGTGACCGGGTGTTTCCAAAAATCGCGCGCGATCACGTTCTTCTCAACCGCTACTTTGACTAAGAACAAAAGCATGATGGCCACCATGATAGGCTCGGTGGGAAAGTAGAAGCCGATACCTCCTACGTCCAAATCCTCTAGGTTGATGGACAATGGGGTGGCAAAGACAACAAACAAGAGTAAACGATGAAGTGATGTGAACAACGCCCATACGATGAGCAAGGCCGGCGGTAAGACCATGAGCATATATATCTCCTGCGAGACTAAATACCCATTAAGCAAAATAAAGCCAATACAGATCGAGAGGATCCAGTTCGACTTCAGCACGCTTATGATCTTCTCTTCTAACATCTAGGCGGAACGCTTGCTGCGCATCATCAGCAGTACAAAGCACAAGAACAAAGCAGAGAGCAAAGACAACAGGACGATTAACCATCGTACAGGATGAACTTTTTTGTCCGGCACTTCAGGGTAGATGATCGTATTGGTGTACGTGAGTTCCTTGGTAACATCGCTAACTGTCTGCTCGTACCCGGTCAACAGTCGATCATAGTTAGCTCGAAAGCCATCACTCAGTGCCGTAAGCGTTCTGAACTCTCCTCCTTTCCTCTCCAACTCGTCAATAAGCGCCTTAATTTCTTTGGCTTTAGCAGGGGAAGAGTTTAAAGCCTTGACATAACCTTTAATCAGCTCTTTGGATTGCACGCTATATTCCAATAGGCCAAATTCATTACGCATTCGGTTCAAAACAGTCTCGACTGAATCTAGCTTGTATTTCTCATGCGCTAGGGCTCGCTCCGCGATCAAGAGCAATTCTGTTGATTTTTCGCGCTGTAACCTACGGGCCAGAATATTCAGCTGGTCGATCATCTCGATCACCATCAACTGCGCCGTATCCGGCCGTTCATCTTCAACCTCTATTTGCACGGATTCATAGCGAGTCTTACTTACAGTGATCCGGTCATTGAACTCGTTGTACAACAAGAAGCGGGCACCCGACTTAGTGGAGTCCACCTCGTACATCCTCCACAGATCGAATTTCCCGATCAAGCTATCCCGTAAACTGTTCGACTCAAAAAGCTGCAACAGCTGATCAGTACGCGTTTCTGTACTGTAACTCTGCAAATTCACAGGGTAAACCGTAGCTGTGCTCAAATACCTCGGCTGAATGAAACCCGGCCCGCTCAAGATGGAAGAAAGCACCACAGCTACTAGGCCCACTACGAAAAACGTGCTGGCAGAATTACGGATCAAGGCCCACGCTCGCTCGAACGAAAACTCACTCATTACTGTTCCTGATCACGTCAATATTCTCACTTATAATAACAACCAATAGTCCCAATATGAACGCTGATGCGGTAGCCACCACCATAATCAACCACCGAACGGGGTAAGCTTTCTTATCTGCTGGTTGCGCACGGTTCACAATGAACTTATGCGGCAACTGACTTTCCAGGTCGGCCTGAGCTTGCTCCTTTTTCATACGCAGCACACTCAAGCGTTTTGTTTCGTTGTAAATGCGGTCTTGAATCGTCACGTAAGCCCCTCCATACTGGGCCAATACAGCAAAACGACGCTCAAACTCATTGATCGCCCGCTGGTCTCCTTTCACGATAGCGGCACCTAAATACTCGTTGTACCGTTCGGTCTGCGTATGGTAGTCGTGCACGCCGAACCCCCGTAACACCCGCAACGAATCATCCATTGTCGAGATGGATCGCTCCAAGGACTTCACTCTATTCTCCACAAGCTCCAGTCCTTTAGCAGCTCGTTCACGCGCCATGGCATTCCACACGGTATCTACGAGTAAGGTTATGTGGTTCGCGATTAACGCGCAGGTATCCTTGTCCGGGTGAAGCACTTCTACCCGAACACTACCGAACTTGGTGTACTCGAAAGAGATATGTTCTTCGTACGCCTCTCGGATCTCCGTTCGTCTGTGCTCTGAATCGGGCTCCACGTCGTAAGCCGACATCAGGTCGAACTCATCGATCAACACGTCCCGAATATCATCAGAATGCAGGATCTGCAACAACTGCTCTGCATCTTCCTCATCTCCCAGGGCCAGGATGTCATCCCTCCCTGTAGATATCTCACTCAACAACGCCTTGGAAGCCGAGTTGGACATGGCAGGGAATAAGATCACCTCACTCTTGAATTTGGGTTGGATGGTGAACGCCGCAATAAGGCCTATTACCGCACCGATCAGGGTGACCAGCATTAGTATTTTCCTCCTATTCCAGAGGTACACGATCAAATGCCAAGAGTCGTTCGTACTTCCTTCCGTTCCGTCTTTCATGTCAAGCTACCTTGAATGGTCGCCAAATCTAAGCAAACCTTGTGCAGCCACCTATTTGCTTGTTTGGCGAGCCAGTATTAACCGGGTCATTCCACGTAAGTCTATCATACCACTCACAAAAGCCCATCCGCCAACGGCCGCAAGCAAGGTGAGCACAAACAATAAATCCGAGGCTCCTGTGCGGGGCAGCAAGGCAGAGATCAACAAACCTCCTGTCAAAAACAAGAACGTTCGGAAAAGTAATTTTGGAGGCACGCGCATTTGGGTTGAGCGCAGCGAATAGGTCATTTGTGTCAAGGCCACCACAGCTTGCGTGATCAAACTGGTCAAAGCCACTCCCCAAACCCCGCATGTAGGTATCACCAGAAAGTTTAGGCATATGTTCACGACCATACCCGTGGCCGAGACCGTGTTCAAGAATTTGAGGTCCCCTTTCGCGGTTAGTAATGTACCGAAAATGTAGTTGAGTGCCATGCAAACAAATGACCACATAAGCAAGGTAAACGCAGGCCCGGACTCATTCGTATGTTCGGCATAGCGCAAACTCATGATAAGTTCACCATGAAACGTAGCAATAGTCGCGATAGTAAGCGCGCCTCCTAGCATTAACCGAAACCCTAGCCAAACCAGGTCGCTCACATCTTCCTTTTCCTTGAACATACGACTGAACAGCGGTAACAGTAATCCAGCGAACAAATAGCATATCATGTTGAACGCATCTAAAAACCGGAAACCCTGGGCATATACCCCTGCCTGAAAACGGCCATCAGGAAGCATACGCTCCAACATGATCGTATCGGAACGATAGTAGAGTGTCATAAGCAGGATCAGCAAGGCGAAGGGTGCGCTGCGCTTGATGATCATTTGAGCGAAAGGCCAGCTGAACCGGATGCCATTCCACTTCGCATTGCGCAGTACCAATAAGGTCACTACTAAGGCGGTAAGTCCGTACGCCATGGCCTGCGCATAAACGAACCATTCTATTTGCACGGCCTGCCCAGCGCCATATCCGCCCCAGAGGACGTAGATCATGATACCTATCAGGATCGTGCGATCCAGTACAGATATGATACTGTCCTGCACGAATAGATGCAGACCCGCTAGGTTGCTGCGCATATACTGGATATAGGCGGTCAGTGACTGGTTCAGGGCAAGCCAAAGCAAAATGTACACCGCTCGATCACGGTAACCCAGTACCAGTGCCGCGATCAGCAACACAGCTACATAGAGGCCCACTAACAGCACCTTGACAGATAAGATACCGCTCAGGTGTTTTTCGAGCAGATGGCTGTGCTGCGCGATATTTCTCGTATTGAAGTTGTTGATGCCTAAATCCAAGAAAATGTTGAGCAACATGCTCAGGCTGAAAAGTGCAAAGTAGATTCCATACTCATCAGGCCCTACCCGCTCCTGTACCTCCGCGTCAATACCAAAAATGTAGAACGGCTTGACCAGCAGGTTCAGGAACAACAGGAAAGCGAGGTTTACAAGGAATTTGCGTTGCACAACAATGGAGTATCTGCCAAAAATAACGGGGGAATCGACTTCAACTTGCCT
>CAZPEQ010000057.1:0-7381 GCA_964585605.1 uncultured Weeksellaceae bacterium
TAACCAACCCTTTCCTAATCCAATACCAACTCATCGTCAAGCAAATGCCGATCTGCGTTGAAATGGTCTTTTCGAGAAACCAGAATCACGGCCAAAATGATCACATCCAGTATAATGCTGGGAATCTCTCCCAAGTTACTCATTATTGAAAACACGCTACCCACTTCTTCACCGGTCAGCACGATCATTTTCCCGATACTCTTCAAGACGCTGAAAACGAGCACGCCCACCGCCAATGGAATAGAGAATGCTCGAGGAATGAACATGAACAGTGCCGCGAGAATAAACAAGCCTCCCGCCAGAATAGACATATATCCGAACCGGACAATCCACAATTTCTCTTTCGGAGATAAGTAGAACATGTCGTCAAACACCTCATTCATCGAATCCCAATTCACAGAATCTTGTCTTGTCTGAACTATGCTCTGATCGATTTCGAGTGAATCTTCCTCCAGTAGCGGAAGACTGTCTCTTAATACATCAATGCTATCAATGGCAAAGGCATCCTGTTCTTGCAACATTTCAGGCATGTTTTGCAGGAAATTCTGTTGCACTTCCATCATTTTAGGAGTGCTGATCTCACTTACTCCAGAAAGCAGGTCACACCCACCGAAAAGCAGCAGAAAAATACCGACCACAATGGCCCAAGTTGGCGTTTTCATTACCGGATAAAATTAGTGGCACTAACATAATTGATTTTGAATCAACCGATTCAATTAAGTTAAGCAGCAACGCGCAAGGATTTATTTTGGGGTTATACGCGCGCTCAAGTGAACGAGCATACCAGCTCTCAACACCTATACCCTCTGTTAGTTGCATCAATGTACTGGCATTGACCTCCTCTGTGTTCTGGGTTGGTGGAGATAAATTCACCGCCGTTCGTCTTAGCACATGTTCATTGGTCAGCCGATAGGCTGTAGTGAACTTCACCTTAAACCTATCGGCCTATGACGTCAACTCGTCATGCGCGCTAGAAACGAATCCTTATTCCTCGATGAGATCATGACATGCTCTCCAGAACTGATCACCGCGTAGTTTCCTTCATAGACGAATTCGACAACTTCGTTGAGGTTCACGATCGCCGAATTGTGCACGCGCATGAACCTCACATCACAAAGCATGTCAGCAAAGGCCTTCAGGTTCTTTGAAACAACACAAGTCTTCTCTTTAGTAACCACTTCACTATAACTACCTGCTGCACGTACGAGTAATATCTCCTCTTCGTTAACAAACTCGATACTCTTCACATTCCTCAACTCAATCTTCTTGCCTTTCCGGCTAACCCGCTGCATTGAACTTTTAACCGCTTTCATGATGCGGCCTATACACGTGATAAGGTCTTCTTCATCCACCGGTTTCAAGAGGTAATCGAATGCGTGCGCTTTTATGGCATCTAGCGCATACTCCGCATGACTGGTCACGAAAACAGGGTAGAATTCTCGTTCCCCGAACTCATTCAAGAATTCGATCCCATCCTTGTCCGGCATTTCAATATCCAGAAAGAGTACATCAGGTGGACTATTCAACACTATTCTCTTGGCTTCCGCAGGGCCAGAACAAAGTCTAACCGCCGCTATTTCATCTGGACAGTGTTTCTCCAATTGCAATTTAAGTAGTTTTCTTGCATGTGGTTCGTCATCAACGATTACCACGTTCAACTTCTCCTTACTCATTCTCAAACAAATTTTTATTTCTCACTTTCGGGAATACCAAGGTGCATATTGTACCCGGATACGTTTCATCTCCACGCTTATCCTTATAACTGATCGTATACGGTCGCCCCATGATCTCTGAATAAAGCGCTAAACGCTTCCTGATAAAACCGCTAGAGTGATGCTTTCGTTGACGATCGCTCTCTTTCCTCTTCGCAAGCGCTTTCGCCATACCAATTCCATTGTCCGCGACTTGCACCTTCAAACTGTCCATATCAATCGAGACATGCACGACTAGTTGCCGGTTTGTCTGCCTAGGCAGTAAGCCATGCCAAATGGCATTCTCCACCACGGGCTGTATGATCATGGCAGGAATGAAGTATTCTTCAAGCTTAAGTCCATCTGCCACCGTGATCTCGTATTCAAGTTCTTCCTCGAAGCGCATTGCCTCCAACTTGCAATAAGCCTCCAACAATTCGAATTCTTGTTCTAGCGATATCAGGTCATCTTTCGCATACTCAATATTATTCCTCAAAAGTTTTGAAAACGTGTTCAAATACTTCGAAGCATCTTTGGTCTGTTCTGACACCAGAAAATATTGCAATGAATTCAAACTGTTGAATATAAAATGTGGATCCATTCTTGAACGTATCGTTTGTTCTCGATAGTGTGCTTGAAGGTTCTGTTGTTTCACTTTTTGCCGAACAAGCCGGTTGACAATGACCACAAACCCACTAGCTAATGCCAAAAAAGCGAAGATCATCAACGCTATGAACCACCAACTACTGGTCCAGTGGCGGGCAATGGTAAACCTTGAACTGACCATCTCCGACACATTGTCAAGTTTATCCAATGACCTTACTTTGAACTGGTAAGAACCTGCTCCCAAAGCGGGGAAAAGTGCTTCCCCGGAAGTGTTGTCCACCCATTCGCTATTCAACCCCTCAAGCATGTATTCGTAGCGAACTTCGTTCAATTGAAAAGCTATATCCTGAAACACAAAACGCAGGTCATTTTGACCATTGTCCAGTTCATGATCTGAAAATATCTCTAGTGGCTCTCTGTCAACAAACACCGCCAAATGCTCGATAGAAGGGGTATCGTCTCCACGCAAGAACGCGCGTTCCAGAACACTTAATCCTGAATAGGTGGCCACATACAAAGAAGATGCGTCAGCACTGATATCGGTAACGTGGTCGTAAAGAAGGCCCGATGCAGAACTCTTGACCAAAGTAACCTTCAATGTATTCAAGTCAATACGGGCCAGTCCCCCACTCGTACCGACCCACATCAAACTATCACCATCGTTGTACAAACAGGTGGTTCGGTCACTGGGAAGTCCATCGTCATTCGTGAACCATTGCAAGGTATCGCTATCAGCGGATCCATACGCGACCCCCGAATGGGTCGTCGCCCAGAAGATCACTCCATCTACATTTTCTACCGCACAAATATTGAGGTCTATTAGTTCAGGAATGACTTCGGCCCTTGTAGCGCCTTTTTCCAATGCCACAAAACCTCCGTTCAACGATGCGATCAAACAGGTGCCTTCTGGGCCAACAGCGAAATCTCGTACACTTTGAATCCGATAAGTCCCACCATCATCCCTCCAATCACTGAAGTCAAATAAGGTATCGCTTTTCAGATCCTGATCAATAAGATATCCAGTATAGCCCGATGCACCATACGTATGTCCAGCATCTTTCTTGATCGTTTTGTAATCTATGGCACTCACACTAATAGGAGCATCATTGGGAATACAATAAGCAGGTCCATGTTGGCATGCTAGCATCGTGCCATTAGGAAAGACCGCAAGGTCATACAAGAATTGTCGAACCTTATTGTCTCCGTAGACATTCAGTTCTTTCCGATAATCATCGTTCAGGGCATAGATGTCGCCATTCTGATAGGCAACATACAGCTCCTGATCAACTCTATCCAAGGCCACCACGTGATTGGTGGTCAGCCCTTCATTCACGTAATTAATTGCGTGTAGGTCAGGGACGTAGAATAAACCATGATTCAAGGTGGTGAACCAATACCCGCCTGTTCTGTCCTGCACCACTTTGGTCACGCTAAGCTGATCCAAAAACGAAAAATATGCAGTATTCACCGCACTATCCAAGCACGACACGCCTCCTGTGGCGTATGTTAACCAGATCCTTCCTGCACGATCTGCACATATGTCAATGATACTATGGTCATGAGCGGTCCACGTACAGCGACCATCTGTAATGGTCAATAGATCTCCACCAAACGAACAATAGATCGCATCCTTCGTTTGTAGCCAATACCTACGCGATGACCATAGGTCCGATTCACTGATCCACACGCTATCCACTCCTAAAGCCTTGATATGCACCGGGAATTTCTCGGGACCAGAGCCAAGAACACAATCAAGAACGAGGTGGAAACGTCCATTGAATTCCATAAGGCGGTTGGTATCTGAGCAGTTGATCGACAACAACCCACTATCCGAAACAGTGATCAATCCTTTGTTTTGTGCATCTCCAGTTAAGGTCCGGTCCCTCGATATATGTGCTAACCGCAATTCTTTTGCAGGTTCTATCAACTCCTTTATCAGGTCATTTTGCGCAAACGGGATCACTGAATCACCACTGACCTGGAAGTGCGCCCCAAACATGCAGGAGAACCAAATGTGGCCGGCGTCGTCTTCAAAGATCTCAAACACTTCGTTGAACGCATAATCCTCAGCCGTTAGGTAGTGCGTGAACATTTTACCATCAAATCGTTGAACGCCCTTATCCGTCCCGAACCACATATTGCCAATTGAGTCGCAATACGCAGCATACACCACGTTAGAGATCAGGCCATTGTCCACAGTAAAGTGCTTGTACGTGTGTACTTGAGCAGAACCTCTTGTAAAGGCCAAGCAAAACAACACGGCGACGACCATTCGTACTAAACCAACCTGTGAACATATTCCCCCGAACATTAACACCTTCTCCACCTCTTGTTCTTACAACTTGATGTCGCTGGACTTAACGAGAACCTCTCCTATTTTCAATACCGATCAGGCCTATCAATACCAACTGTACCCACAATAAGCATTGCAAAATAGCACGCTCATTCTTGTAATGTAAGCAAGAGCGATCCCAAAAACGATAAATTACTGGCAATCAAATTATTAAATATCAACGATTGTCCGAATTTTACAAAAATGGCGAATGTAGAAGGGTACACCAAGCTAAACTTCCTCTGCAACTGCCTTCGCAGTTCCTACACCAGCTACCTTCGCGGCACATGGCAAGAGGCACGAAACGGGCGTTAGCAGATGACCGCACAACAAAGGTGAGTAAGGACGCTTGGCGCAAGTCATTGCGCCTGTTCAAATACATCAAGCCTTATCGGGTACTATTCGGAATTGGCATGCTCTTGCTGATTGCCACCAGTTTACTGAGTATGGTATTTCCTGTACTGATGGGAAAATTATTCGATGCCGAGAAAGGTGAGGGGCCGATCGCTTTTGACGCATTGGATCTGGAGAATATCGATACCGTCGCCATCTTACTACTACTGGTATTCGTTGCCCAGGCTCTCTTTGGATTTGGGCGCATCTACTCCTTTAGTTATGTGGCTGAGCATATGCTGGCCAATCTGCGAAAAGACACGTACATGCATCTCCTTCGGATGCCGATGAGTTTCTTCTCGGAACGACGTGTCGGGGAATTGAACAGTCGGATCAGTGCAGACATCGCTCTGCTACAAGATACATTCACAACAGTGCTCGCTGAGTTACTACGACAGTTTATCGTGATAGCAACCGGATTCGTCATTATCGCATGGATGTCTAAGACATTGACCTTCACCATGCTGGCAACGATTCCAGTAGTCGCGGTTATCGCGGTATTCTTCGGCCGTTTCATTCGTAAGCTAAGCAAACAGGTGCAGGATCGCATAGCAGAAACGAATGTCATTGTAGACGAAACCATGCATGGCATTCTAAACGTAAAAGCTTTCGCTAATGAGGCATGGGAACTCGTGCGTTATGGCAAGAGTGTTAACGAAGCACGATCTCTGGCCATAAAAGGAGCGCGCTGGCGTGGTGCGTTCGTCAGTTTTATTATCCTATGCATGTTCGGCGCAATCGTTTTCGTGATATGGCGAGGTGTGCATTTGAAAGAAGCTGGGGAAATACAAGAGGGACAATTGATCACATTCATTCTCTGCACAGTTTTCATTGGTGCGTCAATAGGAAGTATTCCAGACCTCTACGCAACTATACTGAAAGCTGTAGGCGCTACTGAGCACCTAATGGATCTTCAAGATGAACTACAGGAGGAAATCGATGTGGACAAGCGCAACACAGAACACTTGAACTTGAAGGGTGACATTAGCTTCAAGCAAATCGACTTCACCTACCCCTCTCGACCAGATATTCCTGTTCTACAAAACGTTTCTTTTCAGATTCGCTCAGGAGAACGCGTTGCGCTGGTTGGCCCCAGTGGAGCGGGAAAAAGCACCATCGCTTCCTTGCTACTCCGGTTCTACCAATTGAATGCTGGAAGCATTCTGATAGATGGCCAAGACATTGGAGCTTACAACTTATCTGCCTTGCGTGATCGTATGGCCATTGTGCCGCAAGAAGTATTGCTCTTTGGCGGCACCATACGTGAGAATATTGAATACGGCAAACCCGGTGCTAGCGATGAAGAATTGCGCAACGCAGCAAAAAAGGCCAATGCGCTTGAATTCATTGACCAGTTCCCAGAAGGATTGAACACAGTCGTTGGTGAACGCGGCATTCAGCTCAGTGGCGGTCAGCGGCAACGCATTGCCATAGCACGTGCAGTGCTCAAAGACCCTGCGATCTTGATCCTCGATGAAGCGACCAGTTCTTTGGATACGACCAGCGAACGCTTGGTGCAAGAAGCACTTGACGAATTAATGAAAGGCCGAACAAGCCTCGTGATCGCGCATCGTTTAAGCACCATCAAAAATGCGGACCGTATTCTCGTATTACGCGATGGAACCGTAGTTGGTATTGGTACGCACGACGAACTAATCGCAGACAGCGATGGTCTGTACCATGAGTTGAGTCAGAATCAATTCAGTGCGTGAGGATTAAGCGAATCCTCCCCCAGCCCCCTCCAGAGGGGGACAGCTTACTAGTTCTTGATATTTAGTTTTCCAATTACCCACGCCAAGTGCCTTTTTACGGATTCCATTCGGCTGAGCACTTGATCATCTGTGTATCGGACAACGGTGTATCCATTCACTTCAAGCCAATCTTGTTTTATAATGTCCTTGCGTTTTACCTTTTCATCCAGATGGGTAATTCCATCAACTTCAATCACTAACCTTAATTCTAGGCACATGAAATCGGCGATGAAATAACCAACAGGGCGCTGTCGCCTGAACTTGTATCCGTTCATTTGACCTGCCCGCAACGCATATTTCCACAGGCAAGCTTCTGCTTTAGTTGCCTTATTTCTATTTTCTCGAGCGTAGCCACGCAGTTTTTTATTATAATTTGAATTAGACGGCATTCTGCCTAAAGTACAAACTCCTACTCAACGCTCCTGTCCCCCTTTGGAGGGGGCTAGGGGGAGGATCAGGAGTCCTCCCCTCTCTTAAACCAGAATCCCAGCATTACCGCTTACTCCCTTATCTTGCAACCATGCTCAAATACGGCGTAACCAGCTTCTTTTTTGTTGTCTCGTTAATTGCGCTTTCGCAGGTAAATGCGCCAGTGAACGGACCGGCAA
>CAZPEQ010000057.1:7481-10274 GCA_964585605.1 uncultured Weeksellaceae bacterium
GTTGTCTCGTTAATTGCGCTTTCGCAGGTAAATGCGCCAGTGAACGGACCGGCAAGAACCAACAAAGCGATACACGCGTTCACGAACGCAACCATACACACCAGTGCCAATGAGATCATTCAGAATGGCACCTTGCTCGTGCAAGGAGAACGGATCACAGGAATAGGCGTTCGCATCCCGGTACCCAACAATGCCATTATCCACGATTTGAAAGGCAAACACATTTGGCCTGGCATTATTGAACCTTATGCAACGGACGGTTTTGCGAAACGAAAGAGGCCTAGTCGAAAAGACATTCCTACGGGTGCCCATTTCTGGAACGATGCCGTACACGCCAGTTTTGATGCCGCGGATGAATTTGTAATTGATGAAAAAGTCATGGCCGCTTGGCGCAAGCTAGGTGTTACAACAATCGTGACCCACCGCAAAGACGGTATCATTCGCGGTTCAGGCATTGCCGTGCACACTGCTGGGCGCAGTGCGCAAGAAGACATCATTCAAACCAATACATCGCTCCATTTCTCCTTCAACAAAGGCACAAGTCAGGATAACTACCCCAACTCTTTAATGGGTAGCATCGCGCTGTTGAGGCAGACGTTCTTAGACGCTACTTGGTATGCGAAAAGTGGCCACAAGGAGCAGAGCGATATCGAACTGGAAGCGTTAAACAATGCCAGCGCCCTCCCATGGGTCTTTGAAGCCCGTGACGTGGATGACAACTTGCGCATAGCGAAGATCGGCGAGGCACAGCGCCGCCTGTTCGTGATCAAAGGAACAGGTAAAGAGTACTTACGTCAGGTCCCCAGCTTAACTGGGCCGCTGATCAGCATCAACAAGAATTTAGGAAAGACGCAACCGTTTATTATTCCGGTGAACTACCCCAAAGCATACGATGTTAGCGATCCCTACGATGCATTGGAAGTTTCCTTACGCGATATGCAGCATTGGGAAAGCGCACCAGGCAATGCGAAGTACCTCCATGATCAAGGCGTGTCCTTTGCGTTTACCACCGATGGCTTAAAAAAGAAAGGTAGTCTCTTTGCTAATATCGCTAAAGCCCTACAGTTCCAATTAGATACGAGTACCGCGCTTGCCGCAATAACAAGCACCCCTGCTGGCCTATACAACCTCGATGATGTAGGCGTCTTAACGGGTGGTGCTTATGCCGATCTGCTGATTACTTCTGACCACCTATTCGCCAAAGGGAACACCATATATGAAACCTGGGTAGCGGGCCAGCAGTTCCTGCATACCGACATGAAC
Source organism: uncultured Weeksellaceae bacterium (assembly GCA_964585605.1). Classification (GTDB taxonomy): domain Bacteria; phylum Bacteroidota; class Bacteroidia; order Flavobacteriales_F; family PHOS-HE28; genus CAZPEQ01. The sequence goes on from CAZPEQ010000057.1 coordinate 8,745, forward strand.
GCGCTGGATCTAGCAGGTCAGTTCAATTTAAAACTGGACGGTCAGAGCTTAATGCTGACCATCAAAGAAGGGAAACAGGCTTTAAGTGGATTCATTCAAAACGACGAAAGTGATACGGTTAAGGTTGCTGTTAAAGGCAGTAGTGATGGCCGCACACTAACCCTCTCTTTTACGGGTGACACCTACAACATGAAGGGCAAAGTGCGCGCCAATGCCATGATCCACAATAGCGGCACCTTGATAGATGGTCAAGGGCAACGCAGTGACGGTAGCTGGTTCGATTGGAGTGCGGTACGCATGGACAAGAAGGAGGCCAAAACCGACATGAGCAAAGCCGCTCAAAAACCGACTGCTGTTGATAGCCTTACCGCAAAAGGTCAATTTTTCGGGTCTGCAGAGCCGGGGCAAACCTTGCTCTTTCGCAACGCGACCGTGTGGACCAACACCGAGCAAGGCATTCTCAAGAAAGCCGATGTGTTAGTCGTTGATGGCAAGATCAAACAGGTAGGCGAGCAGATCACCATCGAGTCTAAGGAGACTCCAAAAACCGTGGATGCAACGGGCATGCACCTGACCAGTGGAATCGTGGATGAGCATGTCCACGTGGGCATTGCGCGCGGGGTTAATGAAGGTTCGCAAGCCGTTACGGCGGAAGTACGCATAGGCGATGTAATCGCGCCGGACAATATCGGTATCTACCGCTTGTTGGCTGGTGGTGTTACCAGCGTACAACTCCTCCACGGATCGGCTAATCCGATCGGCGGACAAAGCGCCTTGATTAAATTGCGTTGGGGCGCTGATGCCGATGGTTTGTTGATCAAAAATGCCGCAGGACACATCAAATTCGCATTGGGCGAAAATGTAAAACAGAGTAACTGGAGCTCACCCAACCCACGCTACCCGAGAACACGTATGGGTGTCGAACAGGTATTCTACGACGCATTCCACCGTGCACGTGCGTATGAAAAAGTATGGGCTGACTACCGTGCAACCTTACCTAAACCCAGTCGAAGAAGGCGTGGCGGCAATGCCAGGGCATCGGTGATCAGCGATCCTCCCCGGCGTGATCTGGAGTTGGAAACGCTTGTTGAAATATTGAATGGCAAACGACATATCACTTGCCACAGTTATGTAGCCAGTGAAATTGATATGCTCATGCATGTAGCCGATAGCATGGGTTTTACCGTAAACACCTTCACCCATATTCTTGAAGGCTACAAAGTGGCAGACAAGATGAAGACACACGGCGTGAACGCCAGTACGTTCAGTGATTGGTGGGCGTACAAGTACGAAGTCAAGGATGCTATTCCGTACAACGCTTCCATTTTACACAACGTTGGTGTGAACACCGGCATCAATTCAGATGATGCCGAAATGGGAAGACGCTTGAATCAAGAAGCCGCCAAGAGCGTCAAGTACGGCGGCATGAGCGAAGAAGATGCATGGAAATTAGTAACACTGAACCCCGCCAAAATGTTGAAGTTGGATGACCGCATCGGTTCCATTGAACCAGGCAAAGACGGAGACTTG
>CAZPEQ010000058.1:0-10191 GCA_964585605.1 uncultured Weeksellaceae bacterium
GAGCTTTATCCTGGATTTTGCAATACCGAACAAGTGAATTATCAAGACGTGATCTTGCCTTTGATGGAGCTGCGGTGCAGTGTGCCGGGTTGCCATGTCGTTGGAGGGAACGGAAATGGTGTTTTTACCAATTTTGGCGAATTGAAGGCTGCTGTTGACAATGGGACACTGGTCAATGAAGTGTTCGTATTTGGAACCATGCCCGTTACTGGATCGTTGACTACTTGTGAATTGGATCAGTTGCAGGCATGGGTTGATGCCGGGGCTCCGGAGTAATTTTACCAGAGATGAAACGGATCGTATCCTTGCTATTGATCGTGCTACTAGCTGTGGGGATTTTTGCCTACATGCAGTATAGTAAACCGGCTGCTGTGGAAGTAGAAGGAGGAGCAGAGTTGCAGGTAAGGGCTACCGAACTATTCGCTGCGTACGAAGCAGATGAGTCTGCTGCCAATGAGCGCTTCTTAGGAAAGAATGTTGCGGTAACTGGTGTCGTGTCTGAAATAGCGGAGGCCACCATACATTTAGATACAGGTGATCCGATGGTGGTTGTCTTATGCGGCTTTGCCACGGGTACAGATCTCAGTGGTTTGCAGCCAGGCGATCAAGTGCTTATACAGGGTGCCTGCGATGGCTTTTCTGGCTTTGATGTTCAGTTCTCTAAATGCAAGATCGTGGAACAATAATTGTCTATCTCTAGATAAACAACTAAAATGAAACAATTTACACTTCTCGTTGCCCTGGTATTCAGCAGTTTGTGGATGAATGCACAGGACAAGGTCTTCACCCGATCGGGTTCCGTTACGTTCACCTCAGAAACCCCTATCGAAACAATAGAAGGTGCCCACAAGAAAGCTGCATGTGCGGTTGATTTGGCCTCGGGTAAGGTACAGGTGTCTATACTGGTGAAAGGCTTTGCTTTTGAGAAAGCCTTGATGGAGGAGCATTTCAATGAGAATTATATGGAAAGCTCCAAATTTCCAAAGGCAACGTTCAAGGGTGCTATTGATGATTTTGATGCTTCTAAATTCAAGGGCGACGATAATTTCACGACGATGGTCACGGGAGATCTGACTATCCATGGTGTTGCGGTCAAGCGCACGCTGGAAGTAGAATTCAAGCCAATCGAGGGCAGTATTATGGTACGCAGCAATTTTGTTGTGAAGCCAGCTGACCACGATATAAAAATACCGGGTGTTGTTACTGATAACATTGCCAAAGAGCTCAATGTGAAACTTGTGTCCAAATTAGAAAGTGTGAAATAGCATGATAAGAATTTTACTCCTTGTTGCACTTCTCGTTTCTACTAGTCTAATAGCTCAAGATGATGACTTGTTGGCGGGCATTGAAGAAGAGGTAGGGGAGGAACGTACTTCTGCAAGTTTCAAAGCGAACCGGGTGATCAATGCCCATTCATTGGAAAATACAGATTTTGGGGTACTGGACTTTAAGGTCCAGCACCGTTTTGGATTTGTGAATACAGGCATCGACGAATTATTTGGTTTAGACCAAAGCACGGTGCGTTTAGGGTTCGATTACGGTGTAACCGATGACCTACAGATTGGTTTCGGCAGAAGTACGTTTCAAAAAACGCTGGATGGTTATGTCAAATACCGCTTGTTACACCAATGTGCTTCAGGCTGCAGTACACCCATTACCGCTACGTTCGTTACGGGAATCTACACTGATACGCGTCCTTTCGCGGATACGACTCGTGAGAATTTCTTCAGTTCCCGTTTAGCTTACAACTTCCAATTGATTATAGGCCGGAAGTTCAGCGACGAATTCACCTTACAATTGATGCCAGGGGTCATACATCGTAACCTAGTAACACTGGCAGTGGAAGAGAATGACGTGATCAACATTGGTGCAGCAGCCCGCTATAAGCTGTCTAAACGCGTTTCACTGAATGCGGAGTACTTCTATGTGTTGCCGGATCAGTTGCTCGAAACTTTCACCAATTCCTTGTCCTTAGGCTTTGACATTGAGACAGGGGGGCACGTCTTTCAGCTACACTTATCTAACTCTACCGGTATGTTTGAACGGGCGTTCATCACAGAGACGGTAGGGCAATGGGGGGATGGCGATATTCACTTCGGATTCAATATCTCCAGAGTGTTCACTTTAAGGAAGCGTAAGGTTTAGGATAGGATACGCAATCACTTACACTAACCGTCTTGAAGTACAAGTAAAGGCACGGTCGTATGCATGCTCATTAGCTTGGTAGAACTGCGGGAAAAGAGTCTATCGAACAAGCTCAAATGTCGGTGGATCATGACCACCATATCCATTTGATTGGCTTCTACGAAATCGTTCAAGGCCTCATCCACATCATTACTTTCCAGTACATGGAAGTGCGTGTCAATATCGTCAAAAGACTCCGGGTCGTAGGAATGCTCTGTTACGCTATCCGCAGCATCATCGACAACCGCTACGATATGGATTTCACTGCTGTATTTGCGTGCGACCAACCGGGCTAAGCGCAGGGTGCCGTCTTCGCACCCTTGACCATCATCTGCGATCATGATCTTATTAGGCGCTGCATACGTGCAATTTGCGGGCACGGCGAGTAAAGGCATTTCACATTTAGCGATCACATCGCTTGTATTCGTTCCCATGAACACCTCTTCCAGGCCACTAGCACCTTGAGTACCCATGAGAATGAGGTCGACTTTCTCAACCTCTTCTAAGTTATCGATAACGTAAGGCAGTCCACCTTCTTCACTAATGCGGGAAAGTTTGCCCGAAAACGGGTAAGCACTGGTCAACTTTTCCTGAAATGCACTCAGTCCATTGCGGCTTTCCTTAAGTAGCTCGGCACTGATTGATTTCATGCTGCTCGCGCCGGCAGCAGGCTCTTCGAAGGTGTTGAGCAACTTAACAGCACCTATCTGATCACCTAATAACTGCAAACCATACAGCGCAGCGTTTAATGAGTTTTCACTGAAATCGGTTGAGATGAGGACTGTAGCAGCCATCGTATAATGCCTTGATCAATGCCCGTCGGCACTTCCTTTCTTTTTTTGAGCATTGGCTGAATCAATCAGCCAATACGCAACGAATATGCCTACAATGAACAGTATGAAAAGAAAAGTACCATACATGTTAGATTCAGCCCGATTCGGCGAAGCGGTATGCTCTACATCTAGCAGTGACTTTTGAAGTGGAATTGTTGCCACTACCAATGCAATGACATAACCAAGTACTTTACGCATGTTCATTTTCACGTCTATTGAGGCAAATTAATGATCTTTTTAGGATTATCGCGAATAACCCCCAGTCACTTATTTACGATCAGCCATTGGTGCATACTTCCTTGAGGTCTCACCCGTATAGATCTGACGTGGCCGGCCGATAGGTTCCTTGTTGCTCACCATCTCTTTCCACTGGGCTATCCAACCCGGCAAGCGACCTAGAGCAAACATCACCGTGAACATGCTTGTAGGTATTCCCAAAGCACGATAAATGATACCACTATAGAAATCTACGTTCGGGTAAAGTTTACGCTCTGCGAAATACGCATCATTCAATGCAGCCTGCTCCAGTTCCTTCGCAATATCCAATACGGGATCAACAACACCGAGCTTCTCCAATACCTCGTCAGCAGAGCTCTTGATGATACGGGCACGCGGGTCGAAGTTCTTGTAAACCCGGTGTCCGAAACCGAACAAGCGGAATGGGTCGCTCTTGTCTTTCGCTTTGTCAATCCACTTTTGCGTACCTCCTCCGTCTTCACGAATGGCCTCTAACATTTCAATGACCCGTTGGTTCGCGCCACCATGAAGAGGCCCCCATAAGGCATTGATGCCTGCGGAAACCGAACTGTAGAGATTGGCTTGAGAGCTACCCACGATACGTACCGTACTTGCCGAGCAGTTTTGCTCATGGTCAGCGTGTAATATGAGCAACTTGTTAATGGCCTTTGCCACGACCTTATCCGTTTCATATTCCTCAGTTGGAACGGCGAACATCATGCTGAGGAAATTCTCTACGTAACCCAAGTCATTGTTCGGGTAGTTGAACGGATGTCCCAAATTGTTCTTGTAGCTGATCGCCGCTAAAGTTGGCATTTTAGCCAGCAAACGGTATACCGTCAAATTCACTTCCTCCTCCGGTCGGTTCGGATCCTGCGAACGTGGGTAGAAGGTGCTCATTGAATTGATCATCGCCGCAAGGATTCCCATAGGATGGGCGTTGCTCGGGAAAAACTCAAAAAAGCGTTTCAGGTCTTCATGCACCATGGAGTGGTGCCGGATTTCATCGTCAAAGACGTTGAACTGCTCGGTATTAGGCAATTCACCTTCAAGAAGGAGGTATGCAACCTCTAGGAACGAAGCGTTATTAGCCAACTCGTCAATACCGTAACCTCGGTGTTGAAGCAAACCCTGTTCTCCATTCAAGAACGTAATGCCGCTGGTGCAACTTCCCGTATTCTTATAGCCCGGATCCATCGTGATATACCCAGTGCTACCACGTAGTTTGCTTATGTCGATAGCTTTCTCTCCTTCACTTCCAACAATCACAGGGAATTCGTGTGTTTCACCGTTTAAGATGAGCTTGGCTGTTTCGTTCATTGATCTATTTCAAGAATTTGTGTCCGGACGGGGCGCAAAAGTACGAAATAACAAGGTGCGAAACATTCGCCCATAGTGGTGCGTAAAACGAATGTTAGGAGGGGGTAAGTAAAACTTAACACAAGGAACAGATGAAAAATTCCATATTACTGCTCTGTGTAACTATTTCGCTGGGTTCTTTCTGCCAAGAGGAGATCGCGTTTGAGCAAGATAAAGTCGTGGAACCTGTATTCGAAGGAGGCTTCATGGCCTTGCATGATGAGATTCAGAAGAACCTAATTTACCCAAAAGAGCCCAAGCGGCAGGGGGTAGAAGGAGTGGTTGACATTTCCTTCCTCATTACGAAAGAGGGGCTACTTACAGATCTGCAAGTGGAGAAGGGCTTGAATGTAGCTTGCGATGAAGCGGCATTGGAGGCTGTTCAGAAAGTGCAGTACAAAAAATGGCAACCAGCTGTTCGTTTTGGAAATCCAGTTGCCTACCGTTTTGAAATGCCAGTGATCTTCCAATTGCCAGCGGAACCCGTTAAGGGCAAGAAAGGAAAACGGAAAAAGTGAATCGATGCCAATCCTTTCAACCCTCAACTATCTTTGAGGAATGAGGTATTTATTCGCTTGTCTATTATGGTTGCCCTTGGTTTGCTTCGCCCAGGTTGAGGACGAACCAGTACTGTTGGTTGGGGATACGGCTTATTCAGAACAGTCCAACGTAGAGGTATTTGAGATTCCTGATGTTCAGGCTCAGTTTGTTGGAGGAGAAACAGCCATACAGAATTTCTTCAATACAAGCCGAAAGTTTGATCTAGCAAATCACCCATTGGATGGAACCGTCTGGATAGAAGCGATTTTGACAGAAGCGGGTGTTGTAAGCTCGGCAGTAGTGAAAAAAGGACTCTCTCGGGCTTATGATGCTGAAGCAATGCGCATGGTCAAGGCCATGCCCAACTGGGTTCCGGCCCAACGAGGAGAAAAACCAATACGGTCTCAGGTTAGTATCCCTGTGGTGTTTACACGGGTACCTCAATCACCAAAGAGAGGAGCGGATGAAGAGGTATTTACCATTGTCGACGAAATGCCGTCTTATCTGGGAGGGAACAAGAAGTTATTTCAGTATTTGGCGGAGCAAACAATTTATCCTGTAGATGCGGTTCAGGCTGGCGTGTCAGGTACTGTGCATACGAGTTTCGTTGTAACGGAAACGGGCGATATCGAAGACGTTCGAGTTTTATATGAGGTGTATCCAAGCTTAGATGCGGAAGCAATTCGTGTTGTGCGTAATATGCAGAACTGGATGCCGGGTAAGAAGAATGGGAAGCCAGTTCGGGTCAGCTATAATTTGCCCATTAAGTTCACACTGAATACAACGGAGGAGATTTTTTCGGACGTCGATGTTGCGCCTGAGTATGCTACCGGGGAAGATGCGATGTTCGAGTATTTAGGAAGAAATACACGTTACCCGCCAAATGCGGTTGATCAGGGTATCTCAGGCACCGTAGAGGTCAAGTTCGTTATAACCAAAGAGGGTTTGATCGCTAATGCGCGTGTAGTTAAATCGGTGAATCCGGAACTTGATGCGGAAGCTGTGCGGGTTATTGAATCGATGGGAAAATGGATCCCAGGAGAACACAACGGAGAAGCGGTTAATTCATACTATACCGTGCCGATCACGTTTGTGTTGAAATACGGTAGGTAGAATAGGGAAGAAGAATTGATCTTGCAGAGAGTATGAAAACAAAAAAGGCGCACCACAGGCGCGCCTTTCTTATGCTTTCCATCGCCAGTAATTACTTGATAGACTGTTTGAGCTTTGCGGGCTCTTGCTTCGCGCTTTGCTTTGCTTTCATTCGTTCAGCACGTTGAACACTTTTCGCCTTCATCGTTGCTTTCTTCGTTTGATAATCCTCCCATTGCTCAATGGTTAGCAACTCCTTCAGCTGAGCGTCATGCTCCGCACGTAGCGCTTGGGCTTTCTCTCGGGCACCTTCACGCTCTGCCTGGCGCAGTTCTTTCAATTGAACGCGGTTCTTCGCCACTAATTCACGGTACTGCGCAATCTGCTTGCCCTCAAGGCCTAATTCCTTGATCATTAACTCCGTACGGTCTACAGGAGGTGCAGTCGTGGTTTGTGTATTCTCTTCTTGCGCCATAGCTCCGGTTCCAAGTACCAGCGCAGCTATCAAAGCGGTGTTTTTTAAGTTCATCTTGTCTGAATTGATTCTAAATTTAAGACTTCTCTTTGACATAAAGGTTTCATCCTCTGTATTGTTAATAGCTGTTAACAGATTATTCCACTATATCTGCGGGAAACGTTCGGGGTCAAATTCACTCATTATCCCGTAAACGTGCTCTACGATATCTTCTATCCCCGGCTTGCTGAAGTGGTCGCCATCCGTGCCATAGGCGGGCCTATGAGGCTTGGCGCTTAAGCACGTTGGTGCACTGTCTAGGTGGTAGTAAGCCCGCTGTTCTTGCACAACCTGCTGCAAAATGTAGGCACTGGCACCCCCTGGCACATCTTCATCAACCACCAACAAGCGATTTGTTTTTTCAATTGATGTTGAGATCACCTGCTCCCGGTCGAAGGGCAGCAAGGTGCGCACGTCTATTAGTTCTATATCGATACCAAGATCGCTTAATCGATCAGCAGCTTTTTCGCACAGGTTAAATGTGCTTCCGTAGCTGACCACAGTAATATCTGTACCCGTTCGCACTACCTCCGGTATACCAATAGGGGTAGTGAATTCCGCCAGATTATCTGGCATCTGTTCTTTCAGGCGGTAGCCATTCAAAGGCTCAATGATCAATGCAGGGTCATCACTCTGCAACAGCGTATTGTACATACCCGCTGCCTGCGTCATGTTCCGAGGTACACCTATTATCATTCCACGTGTTGCGTTGATGATGGTGCCCATTGGACTTCCTGAATGCCATACGCCTTCTAGACGATGGCCTCGCGTTCGAATAACCAAAGGTGCTTTTTGCCCGCCTTTGGTTCTGTATTGAACCGTGCTCAGGTCATCACTCATGATCTGCAGGCAGTAGAATAGGTAATCCAAGTATTGGATCTCTGCGATCGGTCGAAGTCCTCGTAATGACATGCCAATACCTTGCCCTACAATAGAAGCCTCTCGAATACCCGTATCGCTCACGCGCAATTCTCCGAAGGCTTCCTGCATGCCTTCCATGCCCTGATTCACATCGCCGATCTTACCTGTATCCTCACCAAAAGTGAGTAACAAGGGTTCGCGTTCGAATAACGCTTTGAAATTGTCACGAATGATCAGGCGTGCGTCGACTAGTTCGCCCGTACCATATTCAGCTGGCACCTCCTCTACGTTCAGGCAGCTCCACTCGCTATCGCTATACAACTTGCTACTGTATCTGTCGTAGTTCAAGTCTTGGTTCGCCGCATGCCATGCTTTCAGCGCATCACGGGCTGGGCCATCTTGACCCGCCGTAGCCAATAACGAACGGCGCACACAAGAATCGATCTCCTTGCGCTGAGGTTCCATTGCACTGCGCAATTCCTCCGCTATAGGCGCAGCGTTCGCATTTTCTTGCGCAAGTCCATCGAGAACGACCAAGGCCTCGTTGAGTTCACTTTTCAACGCTCCGGTAAAATCGGCCCAAGCCGCTTTCTGTTCAGCACGCACCGTCTTTTTGGCTGTTTTCTGAATATCATCTAACTCTTCTTCCGTGGCTAATTTCTTGCCCTCGAAACGGTAATTGATGATCCATTCCTTGAACTGTTGAACGCAATCAAAATCTTTATACCACTGTAATAGCTCCTTGCTTTTGTACCGTTCGTGCGAACCGGAAGTGGAGTGCCCTTGGGGTTGGGTCACCTCATCTACGTGGATCAGGCAGGGTACGTGCTCCTTTCGGGTACGGGCAATGGCCTCTTCGTACACCCGGTTCAGGCCTACGTAATCCCAAGCTTTTGCGTTGTATAGGTAGTAACCATTGGTATCCTTCTGTTTCTCAAAGCCCTTCATCAACTCACTGATGCTGCCCTTCGTCGTTTGGTATTCTTTCGGAACAGAAATGCCCCAACCATCATCCCACACACTCATTGCCAGGGGCACCTGTAAAACGCCTGCAGCATTAATGGTCTCCCAAAAGAGACCCTCGCTGGTACTAGCATCACCGATCGTGCCAAACGCTACTTCATTCCCTTTATCAGATAGGTCTTCCCGCTCGTGCAGCTCTGGGTTGTTGCGAAAGACCTTACTGGCTTGCGCTAAACCCAATAAGCGCGGCATTTGCCCGGCTGTTGGAGAAATATCAGGGCTGGAGTTGTATTGTTCAGACAAGGTCTTCCAGCTTCCATCTTCGTTCAACGAGCGAGTAGCGAAATGCCCATTCATCTGGCGACCAGCACTTGCCGGTTCCGCCTCTAAACTTGGGTTTGCGTATAATTGAGCGAACCACTGTTGCACCGTTAGTTCACCAATGGCGAACATGAAGGTCATATCCCGGTAGTAGCCGCTGCGCCAATCACCAGGGCGAAATTGCTTGGCCATAGCTATTTGAGCTAGCTCCTTCCCATCTCCGAATATCCCGAATTTGGCTTTCCCGCTTAATACTTCCCTACGCCCTAATAAAGAGGCTTCACGACTTAAGTTGATCAGTCGAAAGTCTCCTAGTATTTCTTCTTGGAGCTCGCTGAAGGAAATGCCTTCATCAAGCGTCGCTGTGTTCGATTTAGCCATGAAAACGGGGCCAAAGATAAGACCCCGGCCTTGGAGGGTGAGTTAACAACATTTGGCGCACGATTCATGGCGAAGTGACGTTCTTGCAGCATGCATATCCTGTGTATACCCATTTTCATTACCGCGTTGTTCTGCCAGCCAGAAGAACCCCTGCGGATTGTGCATGTTCATGTGGCTTTATGCGACAACGAGAATCAAGGTATTGTGCCTGTTCCGGCCAAGCTGGGCAATGGCCTGGACACGAGGAACAACCTCTACTGGGGTGCTTTGTATGGCGTCAAATCATATTTCAAGCGTTCTGCTAGTTGGACACTGCTAGATGCATCGCAGAAAGCTTCTGATTCGGCTGTTCTGGAGCGTTTGGTGTTCAAACACAAGCAGCAGAATGTTTTTCTCATTGCAGATGCCTATCGGGGTGATGCGATCAGCGGCTGTATCAAGACCTTTCTGAAACGTAGTAATCGGCAAGATGTGGAACGGATAACCGTAAGTGATCAAACTCTTTCAGTTGGAGGAGGAGCTGATCTGGTGGCGTACATCGGTCACAACGGACTAATGGAATTCACTCCGGTGGTAGAAATGATCGATCAGCAAGGTACAGATGCGCTGGTATTGGCCTGTGCCAGCTCAAGCTACTTTACGCCGTACTTTAAACGGGCTAAAGCCAACCCGATCTTACAAACAACCGGATTCATGGCGCCCGAAGCCTACACCTTGGAAGCTGCGCTAGCGGGCTGGGTGAGTGGAGAGACGAAAGAGCAGATCGGTGAACGAGCGGCGCAGGCATATCACAAATACCAGAAATGTGGGGTAAATGGGGCAAGAAGGCTTTTTACAGCGGAGTAGTTTAGGTATCAAGGTGTTGACCTTGTTGTTCGCTGGGTTCATTACGTGGATCATCTACCA
>CAZPEQ010000059.1:0-10180 GCA_964585605.1 uncultured Weeksellaceae bacterium
AATTTGTTCGTTAACGTGCCACTCAATAACAAGCGGTTGACACCTCAAACTTTCTACCTAGCCTTTTACAACGAACTGTTCATTAATGGACAACGTGATATTGGCAATGGCAGAAGTGTTGAGCTATTCGATAGGAATCGCTTCTACTCAGCGCTTGGCTACGTGCTGAACAAGAACGTCAAGTTCCAGTTAGGTATCATGAGGCAGAGCACGAATAGTTGGAGCAAAAACCAACTGCAATTCAGCGCGCACCATCGATTCTAATCCTGAAGACCTACAAAACATTAAAACTCATTTACGAACCATGAAGAGCACCTTGTTTTTATTACCACTCCTGTTAATCGCAGCCTGTGGCACTGAGCCGAACGCAGGCGCAGTTGGATTTTTGGGAGTGGCGCAAGGAAGGTGGGCTGACCTGTGAACTTGGCGAAGCAGCGGTTAGCAATGTGCGTTTTGTTGATACAACAGTGGAAACCTTTTTAGCACCAAATGACTTCGTAACTGCGCAATAAGACATTGTACTTACAAGCGCTAACATTAAGACAATATGGAAGAATTCTTTGAGCAAAAGTTCAGCCAGTTGAGTGCATTAAAAAAGGGAGATTACGACTCTTGTTCGTTCACGCAATGTGACCTACCTTCTGCAGACCTGAGCGGTTTTCGTTTCCTCAATTGCGAATTCGACTCATGTAACCTTTCCAACGTTCAATTGAACAATACGGCATTTCAGGAGGTGTACTTCAAGCAATGCAAAATGCTTGGTTTGCGTTTTGACGATTGCAAAGTGTTCGGTTTTGAGATAAGCGCAACTGATTGTCCACTCAATCACTCCTCATTCTTCGAAGTGAACTTGCGGAAGACTCGATTTAAAGCATGTCAGTTGCACGAGGTTGACTTCACCGGCGCAGACCTTCACGAAGCCTCTTTCGACGGCTGTGATCTGCTCCATGCCAACTTTGAGCAAAGTAATCTTGAGCACGCGGACTTTCGAACGGCGATAAACTACCAGATCGATCCAGATTTGAATAAGCTCAAGAATGCGCGATTTTCAGCCGATGGCCTTGCAGGTCTGTTGAGCAAATATGGAATTGATATTAGTTAATATTCAAGACCGAGTTAGCAGAGTTAGCAGCGATCGAATTTGCGAAATCCTAGTTTAGGTGCAATATTTAGCATAACTAAGACGCCTTTCGCGAAAGGTGTTCACCCGCTAACTCACAAAGTTAAAACCATGAAACCCACAACTCTCTATTCGGTAGTTACCGTCGTATTCTTCCTATTATTTAGCGCTTGCTCAAAGCAAGACCTCACCGATCTACCTGCAACGCAACCTGAACGTATCTCGCTCGACCTGTTAAAGCAAAAATTACCAGACATCCATTCGAAGGTAGACCTAAACTCTTTCCACGTGGAAGACTTTACGTCGAAGGAAGGAACTAATTTTCATGTAGCGGGATACTATGTAAAGGAAGCAGGGGTCGTTACTGGATTTTACGGAGAACTGGATGGTAAGAAGCTATACACTGCCTTTAATAAGACATCAATCTCCCAAATCGATCTCATCTCCGAACAACAACTTGTTGTGCCAAAGGTGTTTGATAAAGAACAAAATAAATTAACCTTAGACTTTGAGAACTCTTCATTAACAATAGGAAGTCTTGCGGATACAGAGAAAGGAATCTGCCAACAGCTTTGTAATGCCGCTTATCTGGGTTGTATCGTTGGTTGCAATACGGTAGCAGTAGGTATGTTCTTTGCCAGCCCTCTTCCGAGCCCTGTATATGTTGCCATTCTTGCCTCGTTCAATTCGTGTCGAAGTTCTTGCGACGACGGAGTACTTGCTTGTTTACAACTATGCTGACCGAAAAAGACAACAGCTAGATATCACAAAGCTACCTCGCTCCGGTGTTTTCTAAACTTGTTTGAACAAGGGTATTCATTTGGAGAAATGAATTACAGCCTTCTCCTAAGTTATTAATGGATACGCATAAACCTTTTACCAGCAAACAAGAAGAGGGGCTTTCACATGAAAGTCCCTCTTCTTATTAACCCAATTTTCCGTTATTGAGGGTAAAATAATCCATCAAAACTCTACCGGAGAACCTGCTACTCCTCTGTTGAGAATTGATCCTCTCCCCTTCCACCTCTGCTGCAAAACCAATGTTTAGCAGTATTGAATTCTGGGCTTGCTGGATTGGGGTTGAGTCCGTCAGGATTGATTGGCAAACTCGTAATTTGAGAAGGACAGATCAGAAGAAAGCACCATTAGTGTAATGTTCTGTATCCTCTACTCGTGCCGGTTCATACATACTCAAAGCAACCGGGTTCATTTCAAAATTCTGCTAATACTTACATTACCCTCGTTAACATCGCTCGATAGCGTTTAATAAGCAGCGTCGCCGTTATAAAACTCAATACCTGATAATGAAAGCCTTACTCCTTTCGAACAGCACCATGCCAGGAACACCTTTTTTGACGTGGGCAAAACCGCACATTAAAACATTCTTAGGCAGCGGCCCCTTGAAGATCGCCTTTATTCCTGATGCCGTAGTAACTATGGATCTCAACGAATACGTGGAAACTGTCGCTGGCATTTTTGAAAAAATGGGCCATACGGTAACCAGTGTGCATGACCACCCAGAACCCAAACACCTGATCAGAGAAAGTGGTGCGATCATGGTAAGCGGCGGCAATAGTTTTCGCCTACTGGATCGATTGTACGAAATGGACATCGTAGCGCTTATTAAAGAGCGTGTACAAGCAGGAACGAAGTACGTAGGCTGGAGTGCAGGAAGCAATGTAGCCTGCCCAAGCATTATGACCACGAATGATATGCCTATTGTGCAACCGCCTTCCTTCAATGGCTTAGACCTTATCCCTTGGCAGATCAACCCGCACTATACCGAAAAAACGATTGAAGGACATGGTGGAGAAAGTCGCGGGCAACGACTGAAAGAATACTTGACCTTGAATCCGGAGGCAGTCGTTTTGGGCATGCGTGAAGGTTGTGGACTTTTGATCAACGACTCAACCCTTGAATTCATTGGTACAGGAGGAACTCTGTTCAGGCATCAACAAGACGATGTAGCCCTTAGTGCAGTGGACCTGTCTATACACACTTGATCTTTTGTGCGTCTTCCAGGGCACGGTCAACTGTTGACTCGATTCTGGTGACTGTGTAGAAAGGTTATCTGAATTTTCCTACATTTAGGTTAAGACGATGCAGATATTGATCAATGGCCGTTTTTTAGACCGACCTATAACAGGGGTTGAGCGCTATGCATTAAGCATGTCGGCGTTGATATTGAAGCATAAACAAGAAGCCACCTTCATCGTACCTGAAAAAAGTGGCCCAACCCCAACGAAACGTACGATACGCTCAGGCACTGGGCATGGGCATTTCTGGGAGCAAACGACGTTAGCGAGGGAATCGCGTAGATCAAACCTGTTGGTCAACCTCGCGAATACGGGCCCCTTGATGGGCGGCAGGCAAATCGTAGCTATTCACGATTTGGCTTTTTGGCATCACCCGACTTGGTTTGATAAGGGATTCGCTCGAACCTATAAAGAGCTTGTGCCCCGCTTAGTGAAACAAGCAAACCATGTGTTCACCTTAAGCGAACGTTCAAAGGATGATATATGCAGGACATTAGTCGTGTCTTGTGAAAAAGTGAGCGTAGTTCCACCGTATACCCAATTCAGCGGCAAGCACGATAAGCCCAGTAAATTGGATCGACCTTATTTCTTGATCGTTGGATCTTCTGACCCAAGGAAGAACATAGGCACAGCGATCGAAGCCTTCAAACGCATCGTAACCCGCGGGGTGGATTTGGTCATTGTAGGTAGAAAGATCCGCGACACCAATCCGGCCTTTACACATGAAGACCATGCCCGCATCAAATTCCTAGAAGATGTTCAAGATGACCAGTTAGAAGGTCTTTACCGAGGCGCTACTGCCCTATTGTGTACTTCTACATTTGAAGGCTTTGGGCTTCCCTTGCTAGAAGCAATGGCTTGCGGAACTCCGGTTGTCTGTTCTGATATTCCCGTATTCCGCGATCATTTTGGAGATGCGCCCTACTACGTTGACCCCATGAATAGTGATCAAATCGCGAATGCGCTTGACAGGATGATCATGCATAATGATGTTGCTCGTTTCCACGCGCGCAAAGGCAACTTGATTGCAGCGAATTATACGCCTGAGAAAAGTTGGCGTGCACTTAAAAAGGTAGTAGAGCAGCAACTGCAACTTACCTGACCCCATTCGGCATTTAACTCAAAAAGCCAGTTTCCCTTGTTGCTCGATACTATTGCGTAAGCGGCTGACCTCTCGTTGTAATTCCAACACACTTGCTGATAAAGAATCCTTACTCAAGTTGGGCTCCGGTAATTCAGGACTGATGAAATTCACGAATTTCCAGATCTCAAGCACATCGCTTATCGCCACCTCATAAGGTTGATACAACGGGTTGGTGCTGCATAACAACAAAGTACCTTTATCCTTAAGTTGGTCGTAAACCACTTTGAACACGATGCCTTCTTCCTTGGTAACCACGATATAAGGCTTTCCACTTTTAAGGGTTTTCCAGTTCTGGATATATTCTCCTGTAACATAAGCCCCTTCACTTACAGGAGGCATACTATCTCCACTGATCTGAAAGCTCCTGTATTTCCGATCCCGTGCTAAGAATGGCATCCTGAAAGTCGGAAGTACCGCGATATACTCTGGATCAGCGTAACCAGTACGGTAACCGGCCTTTGCCTTTTCTGGAACGAGTTCCACATTCTCACGGTCTTCACTATCTATCGTGGTAGCAAGAACCCGCAGGTACTTGCCCGTAAGATCGGCGTCACCTTGGCGTTCAAGTGTGCCTAGCTGGCTTTCGCTTAGCTCACTCAAATCCTTCTTCAGCAGTTTATCAATGCTGACCTTCATGTATTCGCTGATGCGCACCAACAGATCAAAGGGCGGTTGACTAACCCCATTTTCATAACCGCTCCAAGAAGATCGGGTGACATCCAAGGCCACGGCCACCTCTTCCTGCGAACGCCCCTTACGCTTACGCATAAGCTTCAAATTAGGTCCAAATACTTCTGATATAGGCATTTCTTTCGTGATTGAATGTTGTTCACTATCGCTTATCGCTGACAAATATATGATTAAATTTTAATCAATAGCTCGACCTTTATTCCGTCAATAAGATTCTTGACAAACAGGAATATGCTAAAACGTTCTATTAACAGGCATCTCAAAATAGCCTTTAGAATGAATGTCCATAAAATATTATCCTATCAGAGAACTATTTGCTTGGAATGAATACCTTCCTACTCATGAAACTTGTCCCCTCATTTCGTCTATTGCTCAATACCACCTTGCTGCTACTTCCATTCTCCTTGTTTGCTCAAGATCCCTGCTCCTGTTGCACAGAAAACCACCAGCAATTTGATTTCTGGGTCGGCGATTGGGTCGTTCATGATACCGCAGGTGTTTTGCAAGGCGAGAATACGATCACCAAGCTGGAGAACGGTTGCATCCTGAACGAACATTGGCGCGGTGCTTCTGGCAGCACGGGAAGAAGCTACAATTACTACGACCGATCAGACTCCACCTGGAACCAACTCTGGATCGACAATAGCGGCTCCAATCTTATACTTAAGGGATACGCCACAAAAGACCAAATGATCTTAAGTAGCGCTCCGCAACAAAGCAAAAAAGGGGACACTTATCAGCATCGGATCACGTGGACGGTCAACGCGGACGAAACAGTCTCTCAACTGTGGGAAACCATAGGCAAAAAAGGGCAAGTACTTAAAGTTATCTTCTTAGGCATCTACTCTAAAAAACAATAGGAAAGTAGGTTGTTCCCCTGCTTTCCTATTGTTAGCACATGGGTAATTAACCCTCAGGCAGAAACAAGATAGGCAAGACCATTGCGACTTTCACCTTTTCGCCCTTCTGCTCACCAGGAATCCATGTTGGCATCTCGGAAACAACCCGCAGTGCTTCTGCGTCTAATGATGCTTCTACCCCACGAACGACTTGAACATCACCTATTGTCCCATCAGCTGCGACCACAAACTTCACTATTACCCTTCCTGCACCTACGTTGTTACTCTTTGCTACCTCCGGGTAATTAACATTAGCAGCCATATACGCCACTAATTTTTCCATTGCACATTTTTGTATTCCTTCTTCGTACTGGCCATTTGTATCACAGCCTGGAAACAGCGGCATTTTCTCTACCACTTTATAGACTTGCTCTTTCTCTAAAGGCGCTCTTTCCGTACTTATCCAGGACACCAATACAGTAACCAATGCAACTAGGCCTATTATGGATAGGTAGCGCACCAGTTCTCCCTTATTCTTCCCTTTATTCATCATACTCATCCTGTTTTTGAGGTTATTCCGGCTGAACTCATTGACCAATGGAAGTTCATTCACTCCCAACGCAAAGGCCACTAATGAGCGCCGGTAATCCGGCACCCGCGTTCTGGCAATATCATCAGCGATGTATTCATGCACCTGTTTTAATGCTTGTTTAGCATATATAAAGGCAGGGTTGATCCAAAACACACTACACAGAAGCTCATACCAGACCAGGTCAACACTATGCAATTGATCTGCATGCACATCCTCGTGCGCTTGCACGGTCTCACGTATCTCCGTACTTAGTGAATCCGCCAAGACCACTTTACCCATGAATGTGAAAGACACTGCGGAGTTTTCATTTCGAATTAATCCTATAACGTTATACAGCCTGATCAAAAGACGAAAAACCAATACCCCAACAACAAGGAAATATCCTTTAAGCACAAGCACATTCCATGAAAATGAATTCTGCTCAATAACTAGCGTATTGAACAATTCCAGTTCAGGTAAAGTCACGGTATACACTGGTGATATTTGCTGCACTGCCGCAAGTAGGCCAGGTAACAAGAAGGACACTACAGGCGCTAACAACAGATACGCTCGATTCAAATTGAAGTATCGACTCTTTCTGAGTAAAAAATGGTAAATCCCTATGCTGAACAAGTACAGCAAATTTCCTTTTGCAAGGATCTCTAAAGTCTCACTTGCCATTTTTGCTTTGATCTTTAAGCGTTTGCAGGATCTCGTCCAAGTCTTTTACACTTAAGGATTGCTCTTCGATGAAGAAGTTGAGCATCCGTTTTGCGGATCCTCCAAAATGATCAGAGACGAGTTTGTCCATTTCAGAACGCGAATAAGTTTCTTGTGAGATGAGCGCGGCGTACCGGTGTGATCGGCCAAATGCTTCATGGGTAACGAACCCCTTTTGTTCCAAAATGCGCACCACCGTAGATACCGTATTATATGCGGGTTTAGGATCAGGAAGCGCTACGATGATATCGCGAACAAAAGCCTGTTCTTTTGCCCACAAGACGAGCATGACCTGCTCTTCCGCTTTCGTTAATCGCATCATGATACAAATATAACTAAAAATATAGTTATACAACTATTTAATTAGTTAATCAACAAACGCAACTAAATAGAAACCACTGGATCACGACTCATTTGCATCCCCATTATACCTTAAAACCACATGCATGTTGTTATACCGTTTCAACGTTAAGCCTCGCCAAGGCCAGTCCTTCATTGATGCATAAGGCAATTGAAGATTGAGTAATACCAAGGCCTTACTTCGAACTAGCGTGTCCGTAAAACCTTTCTTACCAGTCCACTATCGTAGTGATAGAAAAGTATGCCCGAAGCGCCTTCCTCCACAATGCGGCCCAATAGATCGGTGATCGAGATCAACTCTCCCGGGTTCATTTCTGCATTGAATGCAGGCACTCCCACCGTCATTTCAAATTCATAGAACTCATACTCCGCACGCTCCGGAGAAAGCCGCATAGCTTCAGCATTTTGTGCGCGGATATAAAATTTAACCGGTGTTCCTATGGGTATGTTCGGCAGCGTAGTGGACCAAATGCCGTCTCCAGAAACCTGATCCCCATCCACTCCTGAATCGTTCATTGGGAGGCTTTGAAACCTTGAATTATGAGGACTGGTCGTTAGCATCAAATACACTTCTGTGCCATTGAATATATCCGCTTCTACTACGGCACCAGAAACCGAAACATGAGCAATATCAGGAGGGCTAAGTGATACTTCAGCGTGTGCTAACAACCACGCTTTTCTGCCAGCTAGTGTAGAGAGGATACCTCCGGAGTTTCCATTATAACTGCTATCCACGGTAGCTCTGAACGCGATGTTGTCATGCACCTTATTCGTATCTGCAAAAGCAGCTGGTTCTGCAATATCCTGCAACACATCGATCGGTGCACGCACCAAAGCGGAGTCCAATGACTCTTCTATGATCGTACGTATGTGCGCATTATACTGCATGCGGTAACGCGGTTCGGTCATAAGCGAATCGAGCAAAGGACGTGATAAGCCTGAGGAATAAGGATCCATGACATAACCCGCAGAATCGCCTCCGATGTGTCCTAAGGTATTTCCAATGAAGGCCTCGCTTAAGTCCCACGGAATCATCTGAAAAAGACCATCTTCCGTTTGATAGAGGTAGTAATTGTGCGTAAAAACGCCGTTGTAACTGTCTAGATTCAATAGGCTACTATTCAAGGCAAAGTTCCACAATACCCGATCAATGTTCAGGATACTATCTAGTCCGGAGGGATTAAAGCGCAAGGTTTCGATCAACTGCTGCAACTCAGCCCAACCGTGATCCGATTTCATCTCATAGTGATTGTAGTAATCACTGGAATCAGGCCCATGCCAGACTAAATCAGGTGTTCCTGTATATTGAATGCAGGCAGTTAGATCCGCATCGCCCTTCACCAATACCCCATCCTTCTCTCCAAAGTGTTTCTCCAAGAATTGCTTGTTGATGGATTCCGTGTTTGAATACAAACCTAGATACGCCCCTTCCAAGAAGACTTTCATCAAATTCACTTCATAGGTTGGTACGTATTTCTGGTAGATCTCAGAAGCCACATACTCACGTACATACGTGGCGTCAGACCAAGCATTAGAAAGCTTTACCTTCTTATAGCCTTTCAATTTCTGTCCGCCAACGAAATGGTTGATATCCAGATTAAGCGGAAATTTTGGGAAGCCCCAGGATAGCGGGCCGCAGAACGTCGAATTCCCTTTGTACTTGATACCTACATCATGGAGTGTATCATTGCCTAGAACTACATCTCCCGGTAACCTAAAATCCGCGTTTGTCCAAAACGAATCCACCAGCATAATGTGGTAGTTCGGCTCGTAGATATCAACGTACAGACTTCGAAGGGAATCTGGCTCATACAAGCCATCTGGTGCATCATAGAATTGCTGCGGATCAAATACGATCTGACCAAAACAGGGCTGAGCCAAAACCAGTAGTACAGCAAGTTTCAAATACATGGTGCAAGTTATTGAAAGTGACTTCGAAAAAACCCATTTCATCCCTGCCAAATTTGAAGGTGCTTTTTCAATACCCCAGAGGTCATTCTATTTGAACGCCCAGTTTTTACCTTGCCCTCATGCATGCCATTATATACCGTTTCACCGTTAAGCCTGGCGAAGGCCAATCCTTCATTGATGCGTGGTCAGCCTTAACTGAATGGATACAAGTCAACCGTGCCAGTTTAGGCTCCCGCTTACATCAAGAATCAAGCAACACCTATGTCGCGTATGCGCAATGGCCTTCCAAAGCTGTATTCGATAAGGAGTGGGATCAAACGGAATCTTATCAAGCACTTGCAAAGACAATGAGGACACACTGTGCCCATATTGAAACGGTCTTTGCCATGGACGAGGTAGCAGACCTATTGATCCGTGAAGGTTCATGAAGCACGTGTTCATCATCTTTCTTTTCACACTGTGCGCTTGTAATGGCGATCAGGAGAAACAATCCACTACGAAGGAGGCCAGTGCAATGGTAGTTTCGGCGCGGGTAGAAGCTTCACAGATAGGACTAGATATCATGAGCCAAGGCGGTAATGCCTTTGACGCTATGATCGCCACGCATCTCGCATTGGCCGTTGCTTACCCTTACGCCGGAAATATTGGCGGTGGCGGTTTTATGGTCTATCGAGAAGCGAACGGCTCCTCTGGAACGCTGGACTTTAGGGAAAAGGCTCCAGGAGCAGCACATCGTGATATGTATTTGAATGAACAGGGTGACGTGATCTCAGGAGCAAGCACACGCGG
>CAZPEQ010000060.1:0-10155 GCA_964585605.1 uncultured Weeksellaceae bacterium
ATGACGACCCCAATGCCATTGCTCCATGGGTGCATAGTTTAGACGGTTCTAACGGCAATTTCAGTGCTGGAAGTGTCGCCATAACTTCAACAACAGCGGCTAATGGCTTTCTACTCGTCGATACGGATAGTGCCAATTTTGCCGCTTTCGGGTCTGGAACTCCTCCTGGGAGTAATTATCAGCCTCTCGAAAGTTTTGTCACAACAAACGCAATCGATTTAACAGGAAATCCAGCTGTGCTGCTTCAGTTTGAGCAGCACTTTCGCTACTTCAATGTGCCTGATCCAATCAGTCTTGAGGTCATGGTCAGTAATGACAGTGTCACTTGGACCACTTGGGAGGTTCAAGGAACTGTTGGAACCAATGACGCATCGGGGAACCCTGACCTGATCTCCTTGAATATTTCCGCTATTGCTGGAAATCAGCCTACGGTTTTTCTAAAGTTCGGGTGGTCCACTCGAGCATACTTTTGGATGATTGATGATATTCGCATTATTCCTCTACCTAATTACGACAAGGAGCTTTCTTTCTCTCTGATCACACATACGGGTGATGGCTATGAGTATGGTAGGATTCCTGAGAACCAGCTCCCTACTAACATGACCTTCGGCTGGAGTGTCATCAACGATGGAGCACTTGATCAGACCAACTTGGTTGTAGATGCAGATATCACGAACGCAGCAGGAACCACAGTGCTTAACTCAACCCAGACGGTTCCTGTATTCATGGAAGGAGATACCATACTCATCGAAAACATGGAACCTACATCTGGGCTTGCTCCCGACATCTATGATGTTAGTTTCACTTCAATTACCGACCAAGATAGTTTGGATGCTACGCCAACTAACGATGCTGAAGATCGCGTGTTTGAGGTAACGGGTCCCGGAGGTCTATACGGGCTTGATGGCGTCGGTATTTATCCCAACCCTGTGCTCTCGGCGTTGAGCACAGCAAGTTTCGTTGATGGGGCTGATGGGTATATCATGTTCACCTTCTTCCGTATCATTAACAACGAGAGTTTTCTTGGCGCAGAAGCCTTGCTATCCAACATCACTGTACCCGGTGGCGAGGCCATCTTCAGTGTTCATAACGCTGCAGATATAGATGCAGGAGATGTGTTCTCCACAATAGCTGAAACAGGAACGATCATCCTAACTCCCCAGCATATCGCTGCAGGTGCCGTAACGGGTAGATTCAATTTCCCAGTGAATCTTGCCCCTGGCGATTACTATGTAGGAGTTACGTTGAACAGTTTCGGAAACACAAATGATATTGGTATCATCGACGATGAAACTGTACCGCAACCGTTTGACGCTTCGATGATCTACTTGACTTTAAACGCAACTCCAGGCCCATTCACGAATGGTAACGCCTTTGCGATCCGCTTGTCGAACAACCCAACGGTAGGCGTAGAAGAAGCTGAAGAGGCTCTTGCTGCTTTTGTTATCAGCCCAAATCCTTCAACAGGTTTGATCCGTATCGATTCGCCGGAAGAGGCCAAGCTTACATTGGAAGTGCGTAACATGCTGGGAGAACTTGTCGTAACTGATCAATTCACTAAAACAACTACTGTAGACCTTAGTGAGTATGCGAAGGGAGTTTACTCTGTTCGATTGGCTAACGGTGCAGCTACGACAACGCAATTGGTAACATTGCGTTGATCAACAGAACTAAGAAGTTCAATGAAAAAGCCCCGCCTTCCGGCGGGGCTTTTTGTTTTAGGTCATGGCACGCTTGACCGCCCGCATCAATTTGCCAGCATACACAAAATCATTTAACTCCTTTACATCTGTATGCAGAATATCCTTTCGGTCACCCTCCCACCATTTGTTGCCTTCATGAATGAAAATAATGTGATCCCCAATACCCATGACCGAATTCATGTCATGGGTGACCACGATCGTGGTCATGTCAAATTCGAGCGTGATCTCCTTGATCAACTCGTCAATTACGATTGCCGTCTGCGGATCCAATCCACTATTGGGTTCATCGCAGAACAAGTACTTCGGATTCATGGCGATAGCTCGCGCCAAGGCTGCACGCTTTTGCATACCTCCACTCAGTTCTGCTGGAAATAGTTCGTGTTTTTCTTGTAGGCGCACACGTTCCAAACAAAACTCCGCACGGTCTTTGATCTCTGCCTCTGTTTGATCACTGAACATGCGTAAGGGGAACATCACATTCTCAATCAGACTCATGGAGTCGAAAAGCGCGTTGCTCTGAAACAGCATACCGATCTCCTTTCTCACCTCGCGCATATCGCTTCGATCCAGATCATGAAAAGATCGACCGTGGTACATCAC
The DNA here is from genome assembly GCA_964585605.1 of uncultured Weeksellaceae bacterium. Taxonomy (GTDB): domain Bacteria; phylum Bacteroidota; class Bacteroidia; order Flavobacteriales_F; family PHOS-HE28; genus CAZPEQ01. The sequence continues at coordinate 2,304 of CAZPEQ010000060.1, forward strand.
GCGGCCCACTTCGGGTTTGTGCAAGCCTACAATACACTTCGTAAGCACACTTTTGCCTGAACCCGATTTACCAATGATCTGGTTGATCTGGCCTTGGCCAAAGGTTGCTGAAATCCCTTTTAAGATCTGGATCCCATTGAAGCTCTTCTCTATGTCCTCTACCTGAATCATATCAACATGAGCTGAGTGAGCACGTAATTAGCCAACAGCACCACTACGCTACTGTAAACCACTGCCAAGGTGCTACTGCGCCCTACCTCCAGCGCCCCGCCATTAGCATAGTAGCCATAGTAACCGGATATTGAAGTTATGACAAACGCAAAAACCACCGTTTTGGTCAACGCGTACCAAACATGGTATATCTCAAAGTCATACTGAATGCCATACTCGTAATTCTCAGGAGATAGAACACCCGTGACAGCGGCAACTAACCATCCCCCGCTAAGTCCCATAAAAATGCTGATGATGATCAAAAAAGGGAAAATGATTACTGCTGCGGTTACCTTAGGGAGAATCAAATAAGAGGCTGAATTAACCCCCATGATGTCTAAGGCGTCAATTTGTTGCGTTACCCGCATGGTGCCGATCTCAGAGGCAATGTTAGAACCAACCTTGCCTGCCAATATCAAACAGATGATCGTTGGGCTTAATTCTAGGATAACACTCTGACGTGCGGCAAACCCGATCACATAAGCTGGTGTTAAGGCGTAGTCGATATTAGTAGTGGTTTGAAGTGTAATGACCGCTCCCATGAACAAGGATAAGATCGCTACAATACCCAGCGATGAAATGCCGAGACCATCCACCTCTTCGAAAAAACGACGTTTGAACAACTGCCATTTTTCCGGAGTAGCAAACACTTCCCGTAGCAAGTTAAAGTACCGCCCTATGTGGAAAAGGATATCCATGTGCTCGATGAACGAAGCAATATTGTGGCAAATTTAGCCGTAATGCTAACGGAGTTGAGGTATCGATATACTCAGGTTCCCTACTTTTGTGAACAATGAAGGGTAAAAGAATATCTAGACTAGGCCTAATGATTGCCTTGGTCGCGATCATATCTGGAAGCAGTGGGTGCTCTCTTTTCAAGAGCAACAGTTGTGACTGCCCTACTTGGTCAAAAGAACAGCCTGCTGAGCAGGATGATACCTTGAGCAGAGCGGAGCAGCCAGTAGAAGATGCTTCGTGAACAATGCCTCGAGTTGACCAACTAGCAAAATATCTACCAGAAGGTGCACTGCCTATTATTGCTTCTTGGCTGCAAGTTGCCCCTATTCAAATTAAAGTAACCAAGCCAAGGCAGTCGAAGCTAGGCGATTACGCACCGCCCTCTTCAAGCGACCCCGTTCATCGCATAAGTGTTAATGGTGACCTCAACCCGTATGCTTTTTTGGTCACACTGGTTCATGAATTTGCCCATTTTACGTCCTACCAGCGTGCTACCTGGTCTATTAAGCCTCATGGGCGGGAATGGCAGTATGAATACCATCGGCTCATGCAGCCATTTTTAGACCGAGAGATCTTTCCCGCTGATGTTAGGATCGCGCTTTCTACACACCTAGAAAAACCTCCTGCCAGTTCCTGTAACGATCGTATACTCATGCGCGTACTAAGGGCGTACGACAGTGGGGTTCGCAAAACCTATGTGGAGGAGTTACCGTTCCGCGCCATTTTCGCATTAGGGAAGAAAACCTTCCAAAAAGGGCGAAAGTTGCGGAAAAGATATTCATGCCTATGTCTTAATGATAAGCGTGAATATTATGTAGACGCGCTAGCAGAGGTAATACCTTGCCCCGCTGTAAACACGTGACAAACGGCTAGAACGGCGTTTTAAAGAATGGATAAACACACGTATTGCGTTATCATGGCAGGCGGTATCGGAAGCCGATTTTGGCCGATGAGTACGACCAACATGCCCAAGCAGTTCCTTGACATCCTTGGCACAGGCAGGTCGCTGATCCAACAGACCTATGACCGCTTCACCAAGATATGCCCACCAGAGAATATCATGGTGGTCACCAATGACATTTACGCAGCGTTGGTGAAAGAACAGATACCTGCCATGCAGGATGACCAGATCATTTGTGAGCCAGCTCGTAGAAACACGGCACCGTGCATCGCCTACGCGAATTTCTGCATACAAGCAAAGGATCCTGATGCCAACATTATCGTTGCTCCCTCTGACCACTTGGTCACGAAGGAAGATGCTTTTAAAGCAACGGTTGAATTAGCCTTAGAGCAAGCTCGGTCAGGAGAACACTTGGTCACCTTGGGTATCATGCCAAGCCGACCAGATACTGGATACGGTTACATTCAATTCGACCAAGAGGAATCAACCTTCAACGACGCGGTTAAACGGGTAAAGACATTCACCGAAAAGCCGGATCACGATACAGCCGTCAAGTTCATTGAGAGCGGAGATTTTCTTTGGAACTCAGGTATTTTCATATGGTCATTGAAGAGTATAAACGCAGCGTTCAAAGCTCACTTACCTGAAATGCATCAGCAGTTCATTAATGGTTTAGATAAGTTTGGAACGGCTGATGAGAAGCCATTCATAGACGGCATGTACGGCTCCTGCGAGAACGTTAGTATTGACTACGGCATCATGGAAAAGGCAAGCAGTGTCTACGTCGTAAAAAGCGATTTCGGTTGGAGTGATCTAGGTACTTGGGGTTCATTGTTCACCCACCTGGATCAAGACGAGGCGCAAAATGCGGTAATTGGTGACAAGGTCAGGCTTTACGATAGCGCACGCAACATCATTCATGCTGGCCAAGAAGATCGTATGGTGGTACTGCAGGGTATGGAGGATATGGTCGTCGTTTTTACAGAACGTGCGGTTCTCGTGTGTAAAAAGCACGATGAGCAAAAGATCAAGCAGATCGTGAACGACTTAAAAGCCGATGAACTAGGTGATTACGTTTAAGCGTTTTCCTGCCCATTTTTCTTGATAAGATTCGTTAACGGGTTGCGGCTATAGAGACATACTTCTTTCCTTTGTATGGTAAGTGGCCTTTCCTCTAATAACCGACTCTGATGCGCTCAGAGACCTCACTTCTAGGTGGAAAAAGGAAACGATCATTGCGGTGGATACAGAAGCCTCTAGCTTCCACCACTACGTCGTTCGCTTGTGCCTGATCCAGGTAACCACAACAGAAGGAACTTGGCTTGTTGATCCGCTGAAGATTGACGACCTCGCCCCTTTTACGGATATTTTAACGGACGAAAAAATCGAGATCATTCTCCATGATGCCGATTTCGATATCCGCTTGTTTCATCGGGAACACAACTGCCGGGTCAACCCCATTTTTGACACACGCATAGCGGCGCAGTTAATCGGTGAAGAGCACTTTTCTTTACAGGCGCTTTTGCAGAAGTATGTTGGTGTGGAGTTGGACAAAAAATTCCAAAAAGCCGATTGGCTGCAACGGCCATTAACGCAAGGCATGTTGGACTACGCGGCTATGGATACTTTCTATTTGCTGGAGTTGCGCCAGATCCTGTTGGACCGACTTGAGCATATGGGTCGGAAGACCTGGGCTGCGGAAGAGTTTGCTCAATTGCCCGATATACCCTTCTTGGATGACGGGCCGAGGGAAGCGGCTTGGCTGCGCATAAAATGGGCCAAATCCTTAAAAGGCCAACAGTTAGCCACCTTACGGGAAGTACATGCCTGGCGAGAAAAAGAAGCTGAACGGCGAGATCGGGCCCCGTTTATGATCGTTCCAAATCACACCCTGATCGAAATCGCAAAAAGCAATCCCGTATCGCTAGCTAAGCTCGGCGAAATTGACACGGTGAGTGAGCGCCTTACTGATCGCTATGGGAAACAACTGGTAGCGGCGGTTCGTCGGGCGAATGACCTAAAAAAAGCCGATTGGCCGGTACTGGAAAAACCGAAACGCTACAAGCGAGATGAAGCTTACGACGATCGGCTGAAAAGGCTCAAGGAAGTCCGGGATCAAGAGGCTGATCGACTTGGGCTTGCGCAAGGAGTGCTGTGCCCTAACAGCGTGTTAATGCGTATTGCTCGGGATCGCATAACAGAGTTGGATACACTGGCCCATACCAATGAAATGAGCATGTGGCAGGTCAAGGAGGCAGGGCAGGCACTTTTGGCTGTTGTCGAGTAAGTGCCCAGCGCGTTCCCTACGTATCTTTGTTTAACGATGAAAATAGAACAGATCTACACGGGATGTTTAGCTCAAGGGGCCTACTACGTTGCCAGTAATGGTGAAGCGGCGATCATTGATCCATTGCGGGAGGTGGCACCTTACTTGGAGCGGGCGCAGGAAAATGGCGATACGATCAAATACATTTTCGAAACCCATTTTCATGCCGATTTCGTGAGCGGTCATGTTGATCTGAGCGCGAAAAGTGGCGCACCCATCGTATACGGTCCTAATGCAGAAACTTCTTTCGATTCCATTAAGGCTACGGATGGACAAGAGTTCAAACTCGGGGATCTGACCATACGGGTACTGCATACTCCTGGCCATACCATGGAGAGTACCACTTACCTCCTACTCGATTCAAACGGAAAGGAACACGCGATCTTCACAGGAGATACCTTATTCATTGGAGATGTGGGCAGGCCTGATCTCGCTCAAAAGAACGGCTCCCTCACCATGGATGACTTAGCGGGGCATCTGTACGATTCCTTGCACAGCAAGATCATGCCGCTGGGTGATGATGTGCTTGTTTACCCAGCACATGGCGCAGGCAGTTCTTGCGGAAAGAACATGAGCAAGGAAACATTTGATACGCTCGGCAATCAGAAGAAAACCAATTACGCACTACGCTGCGAAAGCAAGGAGCAGTTCGTTGCTGAGGTAACAAATGGTATTCTCCCTCCTCCCGCCTATTTCCCGATGAACGTTGACCTGAATAAACGCGGGTATAGCAGTTTAGACACGGTATTAGAGAAAGGACTTAATGGACTGAGTCCGGCGGCATTTGAAGCAGCTATAACCGATGATGTGGTCATTCTAGATACGCGTAACCAACAAGTGTTCAAAGATGCGTTCGTGCCGGGAGCCATCTTCATTGGCCTTGGTGGTCAGTTCGCGCCATGGGTGGGCAGCATGATCTCTGACATTAAAACACCGATCTTGTTTGTGTGTGACGAAGGGAAGGAGAAAGAAGTAGTTACGCGCTTGAGCCGGGTGGGTTTTGACAACGCGCTTGGGTACTTGCAAGGAGGCATGGCCGCATGGCAAGCAGCTGGCAAAGCGGTAGATTCCATCGAGAGCATTTCTGCAGAAGAATTCGCGCAGCGCAATGCGCAAGGGGAATTAGAGATATTCGATGTGCGCAAGCAAGGCGAATACGATACTGCGCATATTGAAAACGCGCACTTCACCTCACTCCAGTTCTTGAACAATCACGTTGCGGAATATCACCGAGATAAGCCGAACTACATACACTGTGCAGGAGGTTACCGAAGTATGATCGCGGCAAGTATTTTGAAGGCAAGAGGTTATGATCAGGTCATTGATATTGCCGGTGGTTTTGGGGCGATCAAGCAAACAGGTATGCCCTTGACAGCGGCGCAATCTGTCTAGAAAATCAGTAAGAATTTCATGAGAAAAATAGTCTCCGTATTCGTTCTATGTGGTCTGATAATTAGCCTAAGCGGCTGCTTTGGCTCGTTCAACTTGATTCAAAACGTGTACCAGGCCAATGACGACGTGAGCGACAACGAGTTCGTGAAGAGTGCGGTCATGGTAGGCATGTTCATTATACCGATCTATGAGGTAGCTGGTATTGCAGATCTACTAGTCTTCAATGTCATTGAATTCTGGTCCGGAGAGAACCCCATTGCCATGAGTGAAGGTGATCGACAAAGACAGGTGATCCATGCAAATGGTAATGTCTATCAGCTTGACGCCGTTAAGGATCACCTGATCATCAGCGATCTAAGTCAAGGAGGAAAGGAAATGTGGGCGTTGAATTACGACCGTTCCAAGGGCTGCTGGAGCGTGGATGATCAAGGAACCAACGCTTTACACTAAAAGCTATCGAACCACGGTTACACTTCCCATAACGCGCTCCGCATCGCCATCAACTCGGAACCTAGCGCTGTACGGATAAACTCCAGGTTCAACCAGTTTCCCATTGTAAGTACCATCCCAAAATGCGTTAAGATCAAAGCTTTGGTACAATACTTCTCCCCATCTGTTGAAAACGAAGAATTCAAGCCCTTCCAATGAACATTCAGACGTTGCACTAAAGGTGTCATTAATGCCATCTCCGTTGGGGCTGAAGGCATTTGGCAGTAAGAAACAGACACACAGTTCCGTCTCAACAATGATCTCGTCGGTCGCGGTTCCACATATATTACCGATCACCACATCATATTCTCCTGGCTCATCTACCACAATATTATTCACGCTATCCCCTGTGCTCCACACAACCGAGGGCCAAGGCTCTGTTCCCACTGATAATGGAAGGTTAGCCTCTGAACATATGACCGTGTCAGGCCCAAAATCCACCACGGGAATAGGAATGTGTTCTAACCGGAAGGCATCGATGACACTGCATGGGCCAAGTGATGCAACGGCCCAATAATCACCAGGCGCAACAAGCTGTAGGGTATCGGCCATGCTCGCATCTGACCAGAGGTACGTGGCACCCGGCGAAAATGCCGACAATACCAAGGTATCAATCGCGCAGATCGCTGTGTCGTTTCCAAGGTCAAAAACCGGCGCTGGGTTAACGGTGACGAAAACCGTGTCCCCAACATTCCCTTGCGGCGTTACAATGCTAACCTCATATTGTCCTGTAACGTTCACGACGAAGATCGAATCTGTAGACCCCGTATTCCAAGAAACGCTGGATCCAATGCCCGAGACGTCAAATACGATGCTATCGTTATCGCAGATCATCGTATCAGGGCCCAAGAGGGTTGGTGGGGGGGGCGGGGTGGTTACGGCCTCTACCAAACAAATACCATCAATTCCAACGTACTGATTCGTTATACCTTGAAACTGAAAGTCGTTGGCCGCGAGCACTGGTGCGAAGGTAAAACTAGCGAACTCCCAAGTATTCGGCGTCAAATCCAGTGGTGTATCGAAAAGCAGGATGCCATTCATGAGTACACTCACCCCATCTGGGCCACCGAACGGCCCGCCGCCTGGAGCCGAAACATCATGGCTAGTGTATTCGAAGCTTAAGGTGTACATCGTACCAGGAACAAGCCCTACGGTTTGGGAAATACACTCGTTACCACAGCATACGTTCTGCCAGGTATTGCCATCACCAGAGGCCACAGGAGGCGTTGCCCATGCCGTAATAGGCGGTGTGCTTTGCAATACGCCAACGTCTGTGTTCAAATCGACCGTTCCCATGGGACACGGTGTCTGCACCCAAGGTGCTGCAGTCGTGTTCGCACCTGCCACACCGATCAACGAGCCATTAGCGAACAGGTTATTGGGGCACTGAGCCACCGTGCCATGAATCAGTGCCAGCGTGCACATTAGCATGATCGTTCTCTGAATCCATCCGATCACGAAGTAGTTCATGAACGAACCGGAAAACCTCACATTTGACTTGCTACTTTGTAGCCTTGAACCCATATTGAGATATGAATAGATAGAATAGGATAGTACATGTCCACTTTACAATCCGTGCAAGATAGTCAATTTGGCACCTTTTTTCTCCCTCAAACGCAAGTCTTGTCCTACGGTAGCACTGATTTAAGGCCTAGAATTAGAGTATCCTTCGAAGAGATGCATTCGTAGGTTCCCGAATTTATCATTAATTGTACCCTGAGCGATCAGGCTGGGCTACTCAACCTAACTGAATTTTCATGAACTATCAAGAGGTGCTAAGGGATATTTACCAAGGT
>CAZPEQ010000061.1:0-10113 GCA_964585605.1 uncultured Weeksellaceae bacterium
TGTCTTTCAATATACGATCTGGTCTGATCCCTTCCGTGGCAATGGCCGTTCGAGAAAGTGTAGGAACCCTTAACCACACATACTTCCCTCCTTCTACGGCCTCGTTCGTCCATTGCAACGACTTTCGCTCTAGCGCAGGAGAACGGCCAATAAGTTCCATTTCATTTCGGGTCAAGGCTTTGAGTGTCGCGTTCTTCTCCAGACCGGCTTTGGTCTTGTAGCGGACATCGAAAACATCATCACGTAAAACCGCCCGATGAAAGATCAGGGGGAAATTATTGGCGATCAAGAAATCAGCATAAGACGTGTTGTCACCATCCACAGATACACACGATCGCATCTCTTTAATGATGGTGGCCGCATCAACGTTATTAATGGAGATGATCTCAACACCTGCTTCTAAGGTTCGAAAAGCCATTAACTCATTGGTGAGGAAAAGTTGCTCACCCTCAACATGCACCTTGATCGGGATCAAGGGTTCTTTACTATCTGCATTGAATGCAAATTCAGTGGGAAGTTCAATAGTCGTGCGAGAATCGCCTAGAACACCGATCAACTTCTGCAACATATCCATATATCGATAGACGGATAGAGCGGTATGCAAGTCCTGTTTGACCCGATCAACGTGTGCGTCAAACTCTTTTTCGCTGACATAGTGCCACGGATCAGGATGTACTTCCTTTATGACTTGAACCAACTGATCCAAATCGTCCTCCATGACCTCTGGGTAGTAGTACGCCTCCTCAAAGTCGTACTGGGCAAACCCACAAAGGGGCAGCAGCATTATACCGAACAATAACAAGTTCTTCATTGGAGGAAAATGGGAGCACAAAAGTAGTTAAGTGCCTAACGATGCGCTATTTTTTAACGATGCGATACGTGTACGCACAAAATTTATCGACGAATATATAAATTCCATCGACCAAATCCCAAGACCTTCGTTTAGACGTTGTGGTCAGAAGCAATTCTTAGCTCACTCGCTAGTTATTTTAAACTCCCGTAGCCACTTTAGGGGCAGCCGCTAGGGTCTCCGCGTTAGCCACATCTTTGAACTTAGCAAAGTTCTCGTTGAAGGCTTTGGCAAGCGAATTCGCCTGCTGGTCGTAGGCTTCCTTATCAGCCCATGTATTCCGCGGATGAAGTAACTCATCGGGAACATTTGGACAGCTTGTTGGCATACTAACACCAAACACAGGGTGTTCCTTGAAATCCACGTTTTGCAACTCTCCGTTAAGCGCAGCCGTGATCATCGCGCGCGTGTATTTCAGTTTCATTCTAGAACCCGTACCATAGGCACCGCCACTCCAACCCGTATTCACGAGCCAAAGGTTCACGTTCGTTTCTTCCATCTTCTTGCCTAACATCTCCGCATATTTGGTCGGATGTAGTGGTAAGAATGGCGCTCCAAAGCAAGCACTGAATGCTGTTTGAGGCTCTGTAATGCCCGCTTCCGTTCCTGCAACTTTAGCCGTGTATCCACTTATGAAGTGGTACATCGCTTGCCCAGCGTTCAGCTTGGAGATCGGTGGCAACACCCCGTACGCGTCACAAGTCAAGAAAAAGATATTCTGCGGAATACCGCCCACAGAAGGCTGCGCAGCGTTATCGATATGGTGTATCGGGTAGCTTACTCGTGTATTTTGCGTAATACTATCATCCTTAAAATCCACTTCCTTGCTTTCACTCTTAAAGGAGATATTCTCAAGCAATGCGCCCGCTTTGATCGCCTTCCATATCTGTGGCTCTTTTTCCTCAGATAGGTCGATGGTCTTCGCGTAACAGCCTCCTTCAAAGTTGAACACAGACTTATCTGCCCAACCATGTTCGTCATCACCGATCAAGTCGCGATTCGGATCAGCACTTAACGTGGTCTTACCAGTTCCTGAAAGTCCAAAGAACACCGCCGTATCTCCGCCCTTACCGATGTTGGCAGAGCAGTGCATGCTGAGCACATTGCGCTCATGAGGCAGTACAAAATTCAACACGCTGAAGATTCCCTTCTTAATCTCGCCGGTGTAGCCTGTTCCGCCAATGATGATCATCTTCTTCGTCATACTAAGTATAGCGAAGTTGTGCTGACGTGTTCCGTCAACAGCAGGATCTGCCATGAAACCAGGAGCACAGATGATCTGCCACTCAGGAGAAAAATCAGCGATCTCATTCTCCTTCAAGCGAAGGAACATGTTATTCGCGAAGATGTTAGACCAAGGGTATTCCGTTACCACCCGTAGATTCAATTGAAAATCTTGATCTGCGCAAGCGTATGCATCGCGTACCCATACATCTTTTCCTTCTAAATACTTGGTGATCTTGCCGTGAAGCTGATCAAACTTCTCCGCTTCGAAAGGGATATTGATATCTCCCCACCAAACTGTATCAGCGGTTTTCTCGTCCTTCACAATAAACCGATCCTTAGGTGATCGTCCCGTGAACTCCCCAGTCTTGATCGACAGCGCTCCTGAATCGGCAATATTGCCCATTCCACGCTTTACTGTTTCATCTACAAGCTCGCTTGCATCAATATTCCAGTATGCATTGCCAACTCCTGAAAGGCCAATAGCGCCTAAATCACCACTGTTTGGCTTTTGCCCAAATTCATTCATATTCCTGAGGGTTTCTCGAGGTTTAAGCGGCAAATTTAGGCTTCACGAAAGATTTACGCCTTTGCCTTAGTGAGACTTGTGAACAGCATGATTCCCCACCCAGCGATGAACAAGAGTCCGCCAATAGGCGTAATCGGGCCCAATACTGGTTTAATATACTGTATACCAAAGGGTTCACTTAGCACCAATAAATAAAGCGAGCCGGAGAACAAGACTATCCCTACCGTGAACAACGTGCGGATAAGTCGGTATTTTCTAGAATCAACATAAGCGTGAGCTAATGCGAGAAAAAGTAGCGCAAAGCCATGATAGAACTGATACGAAATACCTGTTTGCCAGACAGTTATCGCCTCGTCAGTTACGATACGCTTAAGGCTATGGGCCCCAAAGGCTCCAAACAGCACGGCTAGCAATAAAATCCCACTCGCAAGTGCTGTTGTTTGCCTATGCATGGAGCAAAACTAGTTATCAAAAACAAGCACGCCCCATCCAGTATGATCTGAATGGGGCGTTAGCCATGTAAGGTCGTTCATAGTTGTTTACTGTCCATCACGAAGTTTGTCCATCTCTTCGTTAAAGGTCTCTTTAAACTTCTCGTAGTCGTAGTCGATTTTGAGTACATCATCCTCACTCAAGCGCTCATGGTATTTACTTAGAAGGTCTTGGCCGCTCAACTCGATTGCAACGTAGGTTACAAACCCACTACCATTTGTTTTCTGCGTCAGCTTCTCACAAATCGTCTTGGTTCCTACCAATTGCTGATCAATCACCTCTCGTGTCAAGCCTTCGAAGCGTTCTTCTACCTGCTCAACATTATTCAACTCCCGTGAGTTTACGTAGTTGTCAACGACTCCCTTAATAGTTGTTTGAATGGCGCTGGCCAGATCAGCTCGGGCGTTAGCCATTGCTTTCTTCTTGGAAGTTGCGCGATCCATACTTTCCCCTAAGCTGTTTGCTCGGAAAAATTTGTCGTTACTGAAGAACTCCGGTCCAGAACAATGTTGCTCGATCAGGACTTCCCCCTCTACTTTCTTCTCGACTACTGCTTTCTTCTTTTTGCAAGAAGTCAGCCCGCCGGCTACTACCATGCCGGCCAGCAGCAAGGCCATCGTTTTCGTATTCATGGTTCTCATCTTTTTTTGGTTTAAGTGGTATGTTTCTAGTGGTTCTAAAAGCGTGCCAAAGAACATGTATTGCTCGAATATCCCCTATAGTAGGGAGTCGATCAAATCAGCCATGATACGCTTCTTTAGCTCTTCTCCTCCTTTTCGGAATGCCTCTTCCCCAGCTTTTCTCCAGTTCAATTGCACTCCTTTAATATTCTTCTCTGCGGTATGGTGTATGACCTCACCAGATGTCACTTTCTCAAATACGATCTCTAAGTCCAAGTATGCCGTATGGAAATCTTTCAGGACATTTCCTTTTCGCGTATTGGCATTTAAGGTCAAATGCAGATCAGCGTTATGTTCACTTGTAAAAACAAATCCACGTTCGGTCAATTCTTGCCGAAGCACACTGGCAATACCCAACACCTCTAGCGGCCTATCATAATTGCGCTCATTCGCTTTCATGAAGATGGTAGGCAACTGGAATTCAACAGGCACATGGGCTGTAACGGCGGTGAGGCTGTTCAACAAGGGGCTAACAAATGGATCGTCAATTTCCGTACCGATCATCGCCTCCATGTCAACCGTAAGGCAAACCTCGTGCTTCTCCTCTAGGTCTACATCTTTGACCCAAAAGAACGTTTCCCCATCCTGCCCCGTGGTTTTGCGCATTCTGTGAATACGGCCATTCCTAGGTGATTCTATTAGAAGGGGCAATTGATTCAACCCAACATTGAGCTCAGTATCTACGTAGGTGGCCTCCAAGCGAACCTCTTTCTGAAAACCATTAGTGAGGTCTAGCACAACACGCGCTGGCAAGGTGTTCACTTTGATGTTCGCAGCCAAATCCTGTAATCGGCTGTAGAGGTGATTGCCCAACAAGATATTCTCTCCCTCAAACTCCGTTTTGTCTTCCTCATTCCAATGGTCCTTCATGGCCAAAAGTGCACGCACGTTGCCTTCGAACGCCTCCCGGATATTTCCGGCTTTCAAACTTTCTTCAGCCCTGCGATGAAGGTCCTTCGCACTGGCTATTGCCCGTTCCTTCCGCACTGCCTTCAATTCGGCATGCTTTGCCTTATTCAGGCGGTAGTAGACCCAATACTCCTTATCATTTGCCCACGAGTCAACCAATTCATAGCCCTCTAGCAATTCGCTTGTTGTTGCCTGGATCGTAGCGGTGAACTCTTCTTCAAACTTATACCGTCGATCTAGGGTGTAGAGTAAGGAATTACCTTCAATTGTGACACTTATCTCACTCGCTAGATCATTCAATGCGTTCTTCTTAGCTGTTTCCTGGTAATCCGTTCCTCGTTTATTGCCAAGGCCAATACCTACGTAATCCGAACTACTTACTGGACGTTCCTGTAACCACAAGGGCATAAGCGTGCTGTCCGGCAGATTCACAACCTGTACCGCCTGCTGACCCTTGCATGCAACGAGGATCATCATCATTATGTAAATGAAATATTTCATTGTACACGACCTGCAATTTCACTCCTCACGACGTATGCCATACCTCCACAAACATCTCTCACTACCTCATTGCGCATATCAGACAAGGTGGGAAGTGCTTGTTCAGCGCGCAATAAACGACGCAGTTCTTTTCTCGCTCGAGTTGATGTATTTACCTGACCGTTTGTTTTTGCAGGATAAAGCTTCGTCGCATCCCCGTTGAATTTCGCATAGTGCACAGCGTGTGACACTTCTTCATCAACCACTTTGCTGAACAACACCTCACCGGTTTCCATGCTGATCAACTTATAGCTTACACTGATCTTCGCAACAGCTTCTTGCCTGAACTCTTTGTATTGAGTGCGCCGGAACTTAGTAACCTTCACTTTCTCATTGGTTTCACTATTCAACTCTTCTGTCTCATAGCTTGTAAAGCCCGTTTTCCGCTGACTGCTAAGTGTTCCTGGTGCTTCGCTGTAGCGCAAAACTTCTCCGATCAATACCGCTTGCGCCCCCAATAAGTTACCCACCTCAATGGCACTTGTTGCGTCAACCACGCCACTTAAAGCAAGCTGTTGCTCATTCAATATGCGATCCACATTATCCCGATCCACCACGCGAATGAACGGATCATTAATGTTCGTCATTTCATTCAACGCGTGTAAACTAACCCGATTGGCTACATCTCTACGCCCAGAACCGTTCTTAAACGTGGGAATAGCGATCGTGTAACGCCCCTTAATAAGGCATTCTTCCCGCAAAGCATAAGCATCCTTAAACGCCGCATCTTTTTCTACAATGCTGCTAAAATCCTCGTAAGCCGTGCGGTAATGCTCCAAATCGAACGCAACCTTCGCCTTGTTATAAAGTGGCTGTAGATACGCTACGTCCTGCAAACTTTGCGCATCCTTGAAGTTAGGGTCGAGCTTACCTATTTTAGAAAAAACGAGCTCCGCCTCTTTGAAACGTTCTTCATTCAAAAGGTCTTGTCCTTCGTTGTACAAATCCAACAGGTACGCGTCTTTAACCTTATCGAAATCTGTTTGATAATGGGCAGGAATATTCAGGGTAACACCCAGGGCCGCAACTTCTTTCAAGTAGCGTTGACTATCCAAAAACGAGTTGACCGCTAGTTCCTTTTGCCCTGTATTACTAGCCCTAAAGAACTCTCCCAGCTTGTCATCTAACAGTTTCTGACCCGCCTTCTTCAGGCCGATCTTAGCATCCGTATTGTTCCTGTTCCTGCGCACTGCTTCCAAATACATTGTCGCAGCTTCAGCGTACAACCCAGCTTCATCCAGTTTAACTGCTTTCTTTGCTACTTTCTTACTACCCGTGCAAGACACAGCTAGCAGCGCAAGGAAAATAGTTATGTATTGCAGAGTTTTCATAGCGAGTGTGTTCTGGTAACGCCTTCGTTGCCGAGTGCGTAAATGTATATCGATCAAGCAAAGACAATTGCCATGCCATGTTGTGGAAATATTGCATGACTCGTTCATAATTCCCTACAAGTAGGGAGCTACTTTGCCCCACAGATAGCATGCGTAAAATTTTAATACTAGGCGCGGGGCGTTCAGCCTCTTCCTTAATCAAACACCTGCTCGACAAGTCTGCTGAACAGGATTTTTTCATAACAGTAGCGGATAGAGATCAGCGCGCGGCGCAAGAAGCGATCGGCGAATCTGGCGACCGCAAGAATGCCATAGCCTTTGATGCAGGCGATGGCGATGGACGCCGTTCTCTAATCGCGGATCACGACTTGGTAATCTCTATGCTTCCTGCCTCGATGCATGTAGAGGTTGTGAAAGACTGCATTGCACTTAAGACCAACGTAGCTACTCCAAGCTATGTCCCCGATGAAATGTGGGACCTGAACCAAGCTGCCAAAGATGCGGGCATCATTGTACTAAACGAAATGGGCCTGGATCCCGGTATCGACCATATGAGCGCGATGCGCGTACTTGACCGAATTCGGTCAGCGGGCGGAGCAATGTTGTCCTTTGAGTCGTATACAGGAGGATTGATCGCGCCTGAAAGCGACGATAACCCTTGGGGCTATAAATTCACCTGGAATCCACGAAATGTTGTTTTGGCAGGACAGGGTGCTGCCGCACAATTCGTTCGGGATACGCGGTTGCGCTTCATTCCTTATCACCGACTTTTTACACGCGTAACGCAGATCGCCGTAGATGGATATGGATCTTTTGATGGTTACGCGAACCGCGACTCACTGAAATACCGCAGCCACTATGGCCTAGAGGACATACCGACGCTGACGAGAGGAACATTAAGACAAGAGGGCTTTTGCGACGCATGGAATGTGTTCGTACAACTTGGTTGCACGGACGATACTTATGTTGTGCCATGCCAGCCAGATATGGAATGGCGAACCTTTTTCAATCGTTTTTTACCTCCCGGGACGCTAGCGATGCAGGATACCTTAGCCGAATACCTGGGTATAAATAAGGATAGTGAAACGTTGAAGAAATTGGACTGGCTTGGTGTCTTCAGCGACAAAAAGATCGGGCTTCATGATTCTTCTCCCGCTGTGATCCTGCAAAAACTACTTGAAGAAAAATGGGTTTTACAACCTAAAGACAAGGATATGATCGTCATGTGGCACCGTTTCGGTTATACACAGAATGGAACTCAACATAGGTTAGAGGCTTCTTTAGTCGTTGAAGGAAAAGACCAACGTTACACGGCCATGAGCGACACCGTAGGGCTGCCCATTGCAATTGCCGCTGAGATGATACTCAACGGTGAATTGCAACGGACCGGTGTCACCATGCCGTTAACGTCGGATATCTATGATCCTGTCTTAGATCGACTCGAAGAGCTAGGCATTATCTTCAAAGAGAAGGAAATAACGTGAGCAGCGTATTCTCTATCTCCACGGGATAACTACCTCAATCTGAATGCGTCTTGCGTAGAAAGGGCCTCGCTAGTTCGAGATACTCAGCCGTATACGTATTGTCCTCATGCTGCACAACCAAGCTTGATCTGACCAGAGGCGCATGAACTAGTCCTGACGTGAATACGATACGCTTGATCGCTTGACCAATTTGATATTGGATATCGGTTAGTGCACTCACGAACAAACCATGTTGCTTCATCAACCCTAAAACTTCCGCTTCTCTTTGTTTAGGCAAAATGAAGGACGCCTTGCCTTGAGGTGTCAGCAATCCCGTTACACAGGCAAGCAATTCAGTTAAACTAATATGTGTGCTATGCTTTGCTTGATTCCGCGTTGCATCAGGCGAATGGAGATCTCCTTCGTAGTACGGCGGGTTGCATATGATCGCATCGTAGGTTTTACCAGTATGTTCACGCACATCCGTTTCAATGACATCAATACGATCCGACCAAGGGCTTATATCAATATTCTCTTTCGCCTGCTCGCAAGCCGCATGATCTATATCCAACGCTGTTACAACAGCAGATCTATTTCTTTGCGCAGCCATTAGCGCGAGTACCCCTGTACCAGTTCCGATATCCAGTATATCACTGGCTTCTTCGATTGGAGCCAAGCAGCCCAACAAAATCCCATCTGTGCTCACTTTCATGGCACATCGGTCCTGATTAATAGAGAATTGTTGCGCGTGGAAAACCGATCTGCTCATTAAGAAAGGTACATATCCACCAAGCCAGGTGGTGTGCTCACTGTAAGCACCCTGTTCTCTGGATCATATGCATCTACTAAATCTTCCGCTAAGGGAATCAACACTTCTTTCGTCCCTTTTAATATCACCAAGACCGTTTGTGATCGCGAGCCCTCCGTTCTAATCACCGATCCGAGGTTACCATGAGTAGTGTCTATCACAACAACACCCAGTAGTTCCTCTTCAGGAATAGCACTTTTCTTTTCGGTAAGTAGGTTTTGATTCGTCACGTAAAGATTACGTCCAGAAAGAAACGTCGCCTCTTCTGGTGATCCGTAATCCGCGAACTTGATAAGCAAACCTTGCTTATTGGTTTCTCGCAGGGATTCATACCGAAAAGGTACCAGTTGTTTATTCACATCAACAAAGAACCATCCCTCTGGATCAAAATCTTCAAGCGTATAAACTGATAGATCGGCAATCAATTCCCCCTTGTTACCCCAAGGCTTGTGGAGCACACCGATACGTGTTAATTCCTCCCTGTTCATGGGAGTGTTGGTTTATTCACCTTCAGGAGCAGGAGCACTGTCAGCAGGCTTACCTCCATCAAGTTCATCTTGCCACTTCTTCAGCTCATCCCATTGACCAGCGGCAGCCATTTCGGCCTGCTTGGGCCAGGTATCGGGAACATGATTTCCACGCACGTCAGCAATGACTTCAGAGATCTTAGCCGTTTCAGCTTTTGCAAGCTCTGCATAGGTTCCAATACCAGCGGCTGTTAATGTCTCCGCGATCTTCGGCCCGATGCCTTCGATCTTGGTCAAATCGTCGGCGGCAGCTGGAGCAGTCTCTTCAGCTACTGGTTCTGGAGTCTCCTCTTTAGCTTCAGGTTCTGGCGTTGGTTCCGGTTCCGGAGTAGGCTCTGGTGTCGCTTCTGGCTCAGCAGCTTCTACTGGAGTCGCCTCTTCAACAACAGGCTCAGGAGTGGGCTCTGCCACTGGTGCTGCTGCTTCCGCCTCAGCTACAGGTTCCCCTTCAGCAGCAGGAGATTCTTCTGCAGGTACTTCAATACCCGCCGCCGCTGCTAGTTTGGCACTTACAGCGCTAGCAATATCTGCAGCTTTCTTCTTCTCTGCATCAAGGCGCGCTTTCTTCTGCGCTTCCGCATCTTGCGTTAATCCATCTTTCTTGGCTTGGATCTTCGCTTCTTTCTCTTCCAACCAAGCAGCAAAACGGCGTTCCGCTTCTGCTTCGTCAAATGCACCTTTTAATACTCCTCCCTGTAAATGCTTCTTGTACATTACTCCAGTGTAGGAGAGAATAGCCCGACAGGTGTCCGTAGGTTGG
>CAZPEQ010000062.1:0-10003 GCA_964585605.1 uncultured Weeksellaceae bacterium
GGTCAGTTTCCAGCAGGAGCTCCACCTCCGGCGGCCCCTAATACGGTTATCGTGGCTCCTTTTTGGGGGGATGTTGATTTAGGAGGAATAGGTGCGGGATTGAATCAGGTATTTTATAAAGTGACTCCTACTGCTTTATTCGTGAACTGGGTCAACGTTGGCTACTTTCCAGCACAAACGAATTTGCTCAATACATTTCAGTTGATCATCACCGATGGCATCAATCCGATTGTTCCCAATGGTGCGAATGTTTCGTTTTGCTACCAGGACATGGCATGGACTACTGGTGATGCTAATGGTGGTAACGGTGGCTTTGGTGGAACAGCGGCTAACGTTGGTGCGAACAAAGGTGATGGGATTAATTTTTTGCAATTCGGTAGATTTGACCAACCTGGAAATACGTATGACGGCCCGTTCGGTGCAAATGACGGGGTTGATTGGTTGGATAACATACACTTGACTTTTGCTACGGATTCTGCTTCAGCAAATGTCCCTCCGATTGTCGCCTCTCAGTCTATATGTGATACTCTTTTCTCCGTATGTGTTGGAAGTGTAGTGGACTTAGATGTATCATTTATTGCGCCCGAACCTGGTCAGATAACAGTAGCTAACTCAACGGCACCAACACTTTCAAACTACTCAACCTTAACAAATACAGTAGGCCTTGTTGCTGATATCTCAACTCAATTTGTTGCGACAGCGGTTGATACTGGATTTCACCTAATTACGTTTACGGGGACTGACAACGGAAGTCCTATTCTCACGACTAACGTTACAATGATTGTACAAGTTGTGCCTGGAGCCTCGTCAGATACTGCTAGTCTTGACATTTGCTCTACGGATCTTCCGGTTAACCTATTCAGTTTGCTAAACGGAATTAATCCTGGGGGCGGTTGGGTTGATTCTACTGGCAACCCATTTTCCGGGACTTTTGATCCCAGCATGGATTCTTCGGGGGTCTTTTTCTATGCGGATACAACGCAACTGAACTGCCCTTCAACGGGAACGGTTACAGTGAATTTAGCACAGCAATTTGGCGCGGGTATAAGTGCAGCAGTTAATTACTGTTCTTCCGACTCGGCAGTCAGCTTGTTCTCGTTGTTAGGTGGCACGCCATCGGTTGGTGGCTCATGGACGGATCCTAATGGAGATCCGACCTCGGGCACATTTGACCCGCAGGTTGATCCTCCTGGTGATTACTGTTATACGGTACTTGGTATTGCACCGTGTAGTAACGATACCAGTTGTGTAAGTGTATCAGTTTCTCAACTGCCAGATGCAGGGTTGGATGCAGTGCTCGTTATCTGCGAGGATGAGGCGCCAACCGATTTATTCTCCTTGTTAGGGGGTACACCGCTGTTAACTGGGTCATGGAATGCACCTAACAACGCAGGGCATTCTGGTCTATTGGATCCGGCGGTAGATGTTTCCGGTACATACACGTATGTGGTGCCGGGTGCCGTCCCGTGTCCTTCAGATACAGCGCGAGTGGTGGTGACTATTGATTCGTTGCCTTTTGCAGGAGTGGATAATATGCTGGCGCTATGTGCCAACGATTCGCAAGTGGATCTAATGCCTATGTTAGGTGGAGCAGACCCTGGGGGAATGTGGAGCGTTAATGGTGTTGGGCATTCAGGAATTGTGGTACCGTCGATAGATACTTCCGGTGTGTACGAATATGCAGTATCAGGTTCTGGCGCATGTCAGGCCGTTGTGGATGTGGCAATGATCAACGTGACCGTTTCGCCTTTGCCCCTTGTTGAGTTCGATGTGGATTCCATGGCTAGTTGTGTGCCCTTTCCGGTCACGTTCAATAATATGACAGACTCCGCTTCCTTGAACGGTTCGTGTATGTGGAATTTTGGTGATGGAGGTTCATCAAGCGATTGTTTCCCGAACTATACGTACACCAATGTGGGTGTCTACGATGTTTCGCTTACCGTTACCAACGCAGCAGGTTGTATTGGCTCGACAGTACAAACGGGGTTGATTAATGTAGACGAAAGGCCTGTTGCTGATTTTTTGCTGGCCCCCAATCCCGTAAACGTGAACAATACAACATTCGTTTCTGCAACGGCGGTGAGCCCAATTGCGACAGCATGGAGTTGGGACTTGGATGGCCAAGAAACGATTGTTGGAAGCGCTGCGATCCAGTATACTTTTCCAGATGGACAAGGGGGCTCGTATGAGATTTGTTTGACGGTTGAAGACCAATATGGTTGTAGCGCATTTAGCTGTGACGAACTGGTGGTTGTCGATCCGCTGATCTTTGTGCCGAATGCGTTCACTGCAGATGGCGATGGCATTAACGACGGATTCTTACCGGTCATCGTAGATGCCGACCCGGCGGTTCACGAACTGTACATTTTCGACCGCTGGGGTGGCTTGGTTTTCGAGTCATTCGATCCAGCGACTCCCTGGTTTGGCGCAAGGGACAATTCGGGTGAGCTATTGCCTGAAGGGGTGTACGTTTGGCGCTTGATCACCAAAGGTATTGGTGATGTGGAGCGTAAGGAGTACCTCGGTCACGTTACACTTTTGCGTTAAAATGAATTCCTTACACATGAATAAGATCATCTATTCCCGGCTTGTGATACTTAGTTGGCTCGTTGCTTTCTCCATATCTGCGCTACACGCCCAGGACATTTTTACGAACGGCACGTATGATTCTTTAAAAGAAAGCGGTCAGCTTCCTGCCGGTTTGGTTGGTGGCATGCCACAGGCGAAGGGGGCTCCTGTCTACTATTCCGGGGAAGAAAAGTCAGGAGGAGGAAGTGCCTGTGACTGCTGGATCGCACCAGATGCTTCCTATCAGTTGGCCATGGCGCCGAATGATGACGATAGTTCACCGTTACTCACTTTGCCCTTTGCGTTCGATCTGTATAGTGATCTCTACACGGATCTCTTCATCAATAACAACGGTAACGTCAGCTTCGTATCAGCATTCGCAACATTTACGGCCGCGGGATTTCCGAACGCTGACTTTATTATGATCGCACCCTTTTGGGGCGATGTAGATACACGAGGTGTAGGACAGGTTTGGTATCGTATGACGCCCACTGCCCTGTACGTAAATTGGGTTGATGTTGGCTACTTTAATTCCCACACTGACAAAGTCAATAATTTTCAATTAATCATCACAGATGGAACTGATCCGGTCATTGGAATTGGTAATAATGTTTCTTTTTGCTATCAAGACATGCAATGGACCACGGGAGATGCTTCAGCAGGAGTAAATGGGTTTGGCGGGTCTCCAGCCATAGTGGGCGCGAACCGAGGGAACGGTGTAGAGTTCATTCAATTTGGTGCCTTTGACCAGGCAGGGGGTGCGTACGACGGGCCCTTCGCTAACAATGACGGTATTGATTGGTTAGACTCAAAGAACTTTGAATTTTCTGTGGCTACAACATCGAGTAATGTGGCACCGATTCCAAGCAGCGCTTTTCTATGCGACACCTTGACCGTGTGTACAGGAAGCTTTGTCCAACTGCAGATGGACATGCTTGCTCCAGAGCAAAATCAGACCACAACAGCAACAAGTTCGAGTACACTTTCTAATTACGTTGAGGCCACAAATACTGCGGGAATAACGGCCACAATAATCGGGGAGTTCACACCAACACTAGCGGATGTCGGTTTCCATACCATTAATTATTCCGGTACTGATAATGGAACGCCGGCACTGACAACAGTAGTTGATATTGTAGTGGAGGTCGTCCAGGCACCCTCTGCACCACCTACTATTACGGGCGATTCTGTAATATGTCAAGGTGAGGTTACAATGTTGAATGCCAGTGCAGGGTTCACGATATATGATTGGAGTACAGGGGCTACAGGGCAATCTATTTCAACAGGAGGGGGAACGTTCACAGTTTCAACGAGCTTAGCGGGGTGTTTGCTTACATCACCTCCTTTTACGGTTACTGAAGTTCCATTACCCACGCCAATGATAATAGGCACGGGTGTAACATGTAATAATGAGCCAACAACACTATCGCTTGGCTCTTCTTACGCGAGTTATGGGTGGAGTACGGGTTCTGTGGATTCAACGGTTAGTGTTGGTGCAGGAAATTACAGTGTTACGGTTACCAATGCGCAAGGTTGTGCGGGTACTGCCAACATTCAAGTTTCGGCTGCTGCTGCTCCAACTGCTTTTTTTACGGGAAACCCTATTGGTACGGTAACCCCGGGTTACGTCTTAGATGTATTGGATGGATCCTCTGTTACTGGCGGCACGATAGCTTCATGGACTTGGGACTTTGGTAATGGTAATGTACTTACCGGCTCTAATCCGGGTAGCGTGGTGTACAACGTTCCTGGTATCTATCAAGTACAACTTACGATAACAACGAATGATGGATGCACGGATAGCTTCAGCGTATCAATCATTGTGGGGATCCTCGAACCAGTTGTTCCCAACGTATTTACTCCCAATGCAGATGGTGAGAACGATGCATTCTTTATTCAGGGACTTGAATTTGCGAGAAATGCGCGCCTAGAAATTTTTAATCGTTGGGGAAATGTCGTATTTGAAAGTGCCAACTACCGGAACAATTGGCGGGCCAACGATGTTCCAGACGGAACTTACTATTATATCCTGGTACTTAGTGATGGCAGAGACTTCAGTGGACATGTTACCATCCTAAGGTAGTTGTAGGCACTCTTCCACTACCTACATTTGCATTTCAGTTTGAAAAACCACTGTTGTCGTGAAGGTCATTGAACACTTAAACGCTGCTGACAGCGCGCTCTTTTCCTTTGAGATCTTGCCTCCGCTAAAAGGAAGGAACATCAGCTCCCTGTACGCAGGAATTGATCCGTTGATGGAATTCCAGCCGAGCTTCATCAACGTTACCTATCATCGGGAGGACTTCATTTATAAGGAACGACAGGACGGCCTGCTGCAACGAGTCAGTGTGAAGAAACGGCCAGGTACTATCGGTATCTGCGCATCCATTAAGGAGAAGTATAAAATAGATACGGTACCTCATTTGATCTGTGGTGGGTTCTCAAGAGAAGAGACAGAAGATGCATTGATCGAATTGAACTTTTTAGGGATTGATAACGTGCTAGGCTTGCGTGGAGACCCGATCGCAAGTCAACAACATTTCAAACCAGACCCCGATGGTCATGGTCATGCGGTTGGTCTGATCCGACAGATCAACAAGTTGAATAAAGGTATTTACTTGCACGAGGAAGAAAAAGAAGCCGCGCCAACGGATTTCTGCATTGGCGCCGCGTGTTACCCCGAGAAGCATCCGGAGGCCTTGAATTTGAAGACAGATATCAAGTATCTGAAAGACAAAGTAGATGCGGGAGCAGAATATTTGGTAACGCAAATGTTCTACGACAATCACGTCTATTTCAAGTTCGTGGACATGTGTAGAGAGAATGGGATACATGTACCGATCATTCCGGGCTTAAAACCCATTACCCGACTTACACATTTGAGCTTTATACCGAAGATCTTCAAAGTCGATCTGCCAGATGATTTAGCTGCTGCGCTGATTAAATGCAAGTCAAATGAAGAGGTCAAGGAAGTTGGTGTGGAGTGGGCTATTCAACAATCCAAGGAATTGAAGGAAGGAGGAGCGCCGTGTCTACACTACTACACCATGGGCCGCTCGAATTCAGTTAAACGTATTGTGTCTCAGGTATTCTGAGTGGCTAGCTGCCGCTGGACGTACTTGCCTAGAATATCGTATTCCACGTTGACCCGATCGTTCACCTCCAACTTACTGAATGTGGTGTTTTCGTAGGTATATGGTATGATCGCTACGCTGAACGAATCACTGGCCAAGGCCGCCACTGTCAAGCTCACGCCATTCAAGGTAATAGAACCTTTGCGTACGATCAATTCGGGTTCGGCGGGTAGCAGAAAACGGAAGTGCCAACTTCCACCGTGATCAACTATTTCCAAGCATCTTACCGTTTCGTCAACATGACCTTGCACCATATGACCATCAAGACGATCCCCGATCTTTAAGCAGCGCTCTAAGTTCACCGAACTGCCTTTTTCGAGCTTGCCTAAGCCTGATCGTTCCAACGATTCTTTGATCACGGTAACCGTGTGCATATCGTTTTGCTGCGCCACCACGGTAAGGCAAACGCCATCATGGGCAATGCTCTGATCGATCTTCAATGCAGAGCTGATAGGAGAACGGACAACAAGATCCACGTTGCTTCCTGATTCAATAACCTGCTCCACGGATCCTAAACACTCAACTATTCCCGTGAACATTAATTATTCGGGTTCCCAATGTTGTTAAGGATGTGTACAGGCCCCCTGAGGTTGATCATATCGGTACCCTGTAAGCTCAAGAAGAACACGTCGCAGCTATAGAAATAGACGCCGTCGGGAACTTGCTCACCCGTATCCCGATGATCTCCATTCCATCTAATTGCGGGGTCCTCCGTGTCAAAGATCAACTGTCCCCATCGGTTGAACACCTGTAGATCAATACGTTCAACACCTCGGAATGGATTAAGCGGCCTAAAGGTGTCGTTCGTGCCATCTCCGTTCGGGGTGAACACATTAGGTAATTCATATAGTGGACAATTCACGCCGCATTCCACGTTGCTGAACGCGCTTTCGTTACCGCTACTATCAATTGCCGTAATCGCATAACAGCCCGCGGCTGATAGCCCATTGGCATGAAAGAAGGTAGTATCATTCGAGTCATCGATCGTTGCGATCAATTGCAATGTGCTATCTATGAATGGACTGAAATAAACATTGTAGCCCGCATTATCAGAACTGCATGAATTGTTCGGATTCGTCCAATCCAGTGTATTCAACGGAATTTCACATTCATTCAATAACGTTAATTCAGGGGGGCACGGTGGTGTAAGATCGATAGGCTGCCCACATGCGATTTGACTTGAGTTGATCAAGGGAGAAGTAATGTTGGGCTCAGAATAACTGCCCGTACTAACTACGAAATAGCAAAAGGTAACTCCGTTCACCAAGCCGGTGTCCAAGAACGTGGTCGTGCTTGAATTACCCACCTGCATAAATGGTCCAGTGGGGGTATTTCCACGGAAGACGTCAAAATTCGTATTCACCCAGGGAACATCATTCGTCCAGTTAAGTAAGATCTGCTCATCGTCAGGTGTTAGCGTTAGGAAAATAGACGAGGCCAGACTGCTTGTACTTATCACCCCACTACCATTTTGCAGCTCTACTAGATAAGTGTACCCGCTGTTCTGCGTGTCAAAACCTTGGTCAAGAAAAGAGGTATCTGGATGAATAAGGAATGGATGCATGCTAGATGTAAAAACCGAGCTGAAATTGTTGCTACCGGAAACGCTTCTCAATACCTCGAATTGATATGGTCCTGGGAATTGGACGGTATCCAACGCCAAGGCATTTTCCCAACGAACAGTGATCTCGCCGGTTGACGCATCCGTATTATCAACAGTCACATTCGTTATTACCGGTGCTTCTCGATTTAGTGAAGCACAGAATTCTTCGCTGGCTATACTTTGAGCCCCATCAGCAAAGCAGGCTACAATGATGTAGCAGTAGTTCTGCCCGAAGGCCAACGGGCCTGCATCGTTAAAACTGGTATTGGCTTGCCCTAGGGTTGTATCCAACAGCACATAACCTGTACTTGCGGGAACCCCAGTCTCGCAATCTCCCGGCACGAACCCCACAGTATCAATGCGGCGGTAAATCTTGTAGCCAATAGCATTAGAACACACACTGGCGTCCCAATTCAGGTCGATTGTTGAAACGTTCGGTGAGGCGGTTGGGTTTAGCACAGGCGGTGCGATCACGGTAACATTCAACGTACTCACATTTGTCAAGGGCACGTCAGGCGCCACAGCATCGTCAGTAACCTCAAATACGATTTGGTAAGGTTGTGTGCGCACCGCACTGCATGCTGGAGTCCAGACCAAATTGCCGTTTATTGGATTACCGGGGCTAGGGGCAATGAACACAGCTGGGTTTGCCAATGTGAAGGGCTCTCCTTGCGCACTCATACTTAAATCGTCTGATAGGTTAGGGTCGCTTGCCCCCACATTCAAGGTCAGCGAAGTATTCGCAATGACGCACGTATCGGTGATCAAGTCGATCTGCGCAATTTGGTTATTCGGACAGGGAACTACAGTTACTTGCATATCACGTTCTACCCATCCAACAGGCTGCCCATTTCGCCATTCAGTTACCCGAAAGGCAAAATTGTATTCGCCAATTAGCTGCGGCTGTTGCCAAGATATCGTACCAGTCAGTACATCAATATCGAAAGTAGCCACTCCTGGCCCAATTTGATTGGGGAACTCGTATCCCGCAATAGGTAGACAATCCACGCCTCTACTAGGCAGCAGTTCATAGGAAAGACTGTCGCCATCAGGATCGAACGCCACTGGGTTATGAATCCACGCTTGGTTCACACAAGCGTCCTGCAACGGTGTGTTAAGGAAACGAACAGAGCAATTCGCTCCAGTCGTAGGGGCGGCGATCAACTGGCTTTGCACACAAAAGGGCTCCTGCACGGAATTGGGAATATTCAAAACACCGGCATTTCGGTTCGGGTCAACAAAACTCAAGGTGTATATACCAGGACCGATGTACTGGTGAAACCCGTCATAGATATTGATCTGTGCATCTATTCCAGGTATAGGCTGTCCTCCATTGCCAGGACCATTCACCCTTTGCAGCGTATCTGTGGTATTGTCTCCCCAATTGATTATCAAAAACTGCCGATCCGCTGGACTAGAGGTTTGGGTATACGTGATTATTTGTACATCGTACTGCAGATTTCCCAAGTCGCAGTAGATGATCTCGCCCGCACGATTGTGTGTAGCCAGCGCCTGCCCTACCGCAAGTAGGAGTACAGCTAACGCAAGTACATATCGTTTGGTGTCGCACTTCATAGACGCAAAGGTCGTCATTTATACAAATTGAACGTCACGAGTTTATAGCTATTGCCGCTTATTTCAAGCAAGAAACTGCATTTATTCCGTTCCTAAATGCGGAGTTACCTTTAGCCAATTCGCAAAAACAGCAAAAAATGCCACGCTTAAGTATCCGGAAAGCCTCAAAATTCGAGCCGAAAAAGGACTTCATCTTCGTTGCGGACAAGGTGTCGGCCTTGTCCAAGGCTAGGCTATCTAAGTCAGAGTTAAAGCACGTAAGATCCCAATTGACGAAGGGCTTGGGGAGTGCTTACTGCGAGCGAGACGGGATGCTCATGTACGTTTTGGTGATTAATGAGAAGGAAGAGAGCAAACGATGGGAACAAGCTCGATCCGCAGGTGCCGCTTTTATTGGAAAGCTAAATCAACTGAAAAGAAAACAGGTAGTCATGTCAGGCCAAGTGAAAGATACAGGTGTGATGCTTGCACTGGCTGAAGGAATGGCATTGGCGCACTACGATTTCAAAGCCTACAAATCAACCAACCCAAGTAAACCCACCATGCAAACAGTCTCCATTCACCATAGTGGGGTTTTGGCTAAGCATGTGAAAGAGCTTGAGAATGTGTGTGGGTCCGTTAACTGGGCACGTGACCTAGTGAACAAGCCTTTATCGCATCTTACGGCAACGGATTTGGCCAATGAGATCAAAAGCATGGGCAAGGACGCAGGTTTTAAGGTCGATGTTTTTAAGCTCGCTAAGATCAAAAGCCTGAAAATGGGGGGCTTGCTGGCCGTTAACCTCGGCAGTCCAGATCCGCCAACCTTCTCCATCCTAGAATGGAAGCCGCAAAAACCGGTCAATAAGAAACCGATCTTACTTGTGGGTAAGGGTGTGGTTTACGACACGGGCGGATTAAGCCTCAAGCCTACCGCCAATAGCATGGATATGATGAAGTGCGACATGGCTGGTGCTGCATGTATGGCGGCGACTGTGCATGCTGTGGCCAAACAGAAACTACCTGTGCACGTCATCGGTTTGATTCCCGCAACAGATAACCGACCTGGAGGGAATGCATATACACCGGGCGACGTTATAACCATGCATGACGGACAAACGGTGGAAATATTCAATACCGATGC
>CAZPEQ010000063.1:0-9998 GCA_964585605.1 uncultured Weeksellaceae bacterium
GTGGAATGAAACGTTGGGTGAACATCCTAATTACCTTTCATTTAGTCACCTTCAGCTGGTTCTTATTCCGCGCAGCTGACATAGGTGATGCGTGGTTAGTGATCACCAAGTTCTTCACGTTCGCAGGAGAAGGAGTGAACATTGCCGGATTCTTCCAAAGCATGGATCCGAAAATGTTCGTAGTATTATTACTCTCCGTCTTGCTCTTGGTGTTTGATCCGTGGGTCGACCCGCTGGTGAAAGGAGAAAAGCGTATTGGCAACAGTTGGTTCCATCTTGTGTTTTTCGCTAGCTTGTTAGTCGCAACTGTTTTACTAGGTTACTACGGCAAAGTAGAATTTATATACTTTCAGTTCTGATGAGTCCGGTAAAAAAAGCGATACTGTTCGGCGTGCTGTCCATAAGCATGTACGTGTTCGCCGTTTTCGCACTGAGCCGAGTGTCTTTGGGTACGTACCCGTTGATTTATTCCCTGTGTGATGGCCTTAATTTAAAAGGGGGAAATAGCTATCAGAAATTCCAGGAGTTTGATCGTAACACCCATTACGATGTAGTTGTAATGGGTAGCTCGCATGCGTATCGCGGCTATGATCCTAGGTTGTTTGAAAGAGAAGGGCTAAGCGCGTTTAATCTAGGGAGTAGCTCTCAAACCCCTTTCAATTCCTATTTCTTGGTTGAAGAATACATCACGCAGGCGAATTGCGGCCTGTTGCTATTAGATGTCTTCAATGTGGCATTGGAAATGGATGCCTTAGAAAGCAGCGCTGACCTCATTCAGAATGTCTCCAGTAATCCCGCTGCTACCCGCATGGCCTTTTCTATGAAAGACCCGCGCGCATTGAACATGTATGCGCTAAGGATGCTGGCGCCAAATTTGGGCGCTTACTACAAAGACACGGCGTATGTCGGAGGAGGTTTCTCCGAGAATCGAAACGTGGCGCCGGCCAGTACTACTTTCAGGAGTGATACCTCTTGGAATATGAACGAGGTTCAATGGACTTATCTAGAGCGAATCGTTGCATTATGCGAAGAGCGGGATATCCCAATTGTATTGGTTGATCACCCTTCTCCCCAGCAGACGCATACCCGCCGCTTGGTCAATTCGACTAAGGTCATAACTCAATTTGCAGAGGTTCGAGGTATTCCTTTCTTGGATTTCTCTATTTCGCCAGAGCTAGACAGTCGGAAGTATTTCTACGACCACACCCACCTCAACCAACAAGGAGTTGACGATTTCAATGAATTGTTGATCGAGCAACTGAAGGTTCTAGGGCTTGTATCCTCACATGCTTCCGATTAAACCCACTTAAACCAAGAGGGCGCGTACCTATGGCAGCGTGTTACAGCAGATATTGGAAGAGCAAGACCATTTATAGCCCGCTATTTATGCAGACTACCGTATTTTAGAGGAGAGAGATGAAGGTGGCCGTGGTCATACCGTGCTATAATGTTGAAGATTACATCGAAGCGTGCTTAAAAGCCGTCTTTGACCAGTCTCATAAAGACATAGAGGTCATTTGTGTTGATGATGGTAGTTCTGATCAAACGGTGGGTGTAGTAACAAAACTGAAACAGCAATACCCACTCAAGCTCATTCAGAGTAAGAACCAAGGTGCTTGTGTTGCGAGGAACCAAGGAGTCGATCAAACCGAAGGAGAATGGATCCAATTCTTGGATGCCGACGATATTCTACTTCCTCAGAAAATCTCAGCACAAATTGAACGGATCAAGACGGCAGATGACCATGTTGGAGTGGTAATTGGGGACTATTTGAACGTGTATGCAAACAAGCCCAGTGTGCCCGTTGAAGCGTTGCAGGGATATGATTGGATGGCGCTGATAAAGACGCAGATGGGCACTACAAGTGCTAACCTGTGGAAACGAACTGCCGTGCTAAAAGCAGGGGGCTGGTGCAATAACCTGCGCAGCAGCCAAGACTACGAACTCTTATTCAGGTTGCTCCAGGAAGGCGTAAGAGTAGAATACGATGGTTTGGTCAATACCCACGTGTTTAAGAGAGAGTCTGGCTCAATAAGCCAGACCGATAAACTCGAGAATTGGAACCGATATATTGAACTGAGAGAAGACATTAGAGATTATTTAGTCAGTCAGAACGGAGATTTTACGGCTGAGCTAGAAGCGCTTGACCAGTATCTCTTTGCAGCGGTGCGTGCATTAAGTCAATACGACCTGCAGCTCGCGTTAAAGGAGTACACGAGACTCATTTCACCTGGCTTTAAACCCATTGCGTCTGCGGCAATAAGCAGGCGGTACATAAGTCTGTACAGTATATTCGGGTTTCGTTTGACAGAAAGGTTGATACGCTTGGCTAAACCCGCATCCGCTTGAACCGTATGATACGTTCTTATCAGGAATACAGACACTATTTGGATGCTGATCAAACCGCACTCCGGCGGGTTTTCAATCGCTATATCATTCATGATGAGATCTGGAAATTCCAGCGCTTAATGCGGAAGGTGGAGTATGTCATGAACTGTAAAAAGGATAAGCACATAGGTTGGCTGTTTTACTATAAGTTCCTTACACTGCGTTTTCATCATAAATCTGTTCGGCTGGGGTTGGAAGTGCCGCCAAATACATTTGGCCCAGGCCTTTCCATAGCCCATAGAGGAACCTTAGTTGTACACCCTGATGCACGTATCGGTAAAAATTGCCGGGTTCATGTTGATGTCGTGATCGGCACGAAGCCTGGGCCAGAAGATAAAGTGCCGGTCATCGGGGATAACTGTTATATAGGAGCGGGCGCTAAGATCTATGGAGAAATCGTCTTGGGAGATAATATGGCTATTGGTGCTAATTCGGTCGTGAACCGTTCCTTTGTAGAAGGCTATCAGACTGTAGCTGGAATGCCTGCGAGGAAAATATCTGATCTGGGTTCAGATGAGTATATCATCTCAACGCGGTCTGAGCCTGGGGAGTAGATGAAGAAGATATTGATCGTTGTCGGCACGAGGCCCAATTTTATCAAAGTGACACGCTTCAAGAAACTTGTTGCGGAGATACCGGAATTAGATGTGGTCATTGTACACACAGGGCAGCACTACGACAACAAAATGTCTGATGTGTTCTTTGAACAGTTCGAACTGGTGCCCGATCATTTCTTGCATGTAGAGCCTAGTACGCCGGCCACGCAGATGGGGGTGATCATGCAAGGGTTAGAAGAGGTTGCAAAGGATATCGAGCCGAACCTGATGATGGTCGTCGGTGATGTGAATAGCACGTTGGCTGGAGCTCTAGTAGCCAATAAGATGGGCATTCGAATCGCACACCTGGAAAGTGGATTGCGCAGTGATGACCGATCAATGCCCGAAGAGATCAACCGAATACTTACCGATGAGATCACAGATCTGTTCTTCATTACCGAGCAGAGTGGTATGGATAACCTCCTGGCAGAAGGAAAAACTGAAGATCAACTCTTTTTCGTTGGTAATACCATGATCGACACTTTAGTTGGTTTTGAGGAAAAGATCACGCAGTCTGATATTATGGAGAAGTATGGCTTGTCCCCTCAAGGCTTTGTACTCATGACCATCCACCGCCCGGCAACCGTGGATAATAAGAATAACCTGACCAAGTTGATCGAAGTGTTTGAGGAAGTAGGGTTGCAACTTCCCATGGTCTTTCCAATCCAT
The DNA here is from genome assembly GCA_964585605.1 of uncultured Weeksellaceae bacterium. GTDB lineage: Bacteria > Bacteroidota > Bacteroidia > Flavobacteriales_F > PHOS-HE28 > CAZPEQ01. The sequence goes on from CAZPEQ010000063.1 coordinate 3,654, forward strand.
CCCAGGACAACCAAGAATGCAGAAAAGTTTGGATTGAAAGAAAGGTTGGAAGCGGTGCCAAACTTGATCAGGAGTGGGCCCATGGATTACTTCAGTTTTCAAAAACTCATTGCCAACTGTTCCTTCATATTGACCGATAGTGGTGGCATTCAAGAAGAAAGTACCTATCGACAAATACCCTGTCTTACACTTCGACCGAACACTGAACGGCCAAGTACGGTCACGTTAGGAACTAACCAATTGCTATCGTTGGATAAAAACGAGGTGTTGGGTAAAGTTCAGGACATATTAGACGGCAAAGCGAAACAAGGCTCCATACCTCCGATGTGGGATGGACATGCAACGGAACGTATTCTTCAGGTTTTGAAGGAGCAGCTGTGATCCTTTATTTCACATACAACGATCAGCCCAGTGGCGTGTACTACAGTCAAGTGTGTGATGTAGTGAACTACATGAATGAAAATGGCAACGACGAAGTGCGGCTGTTTGCATTGGTTTCCGGTAGAGCTTGGCGCAGCATCAAAAAGAAGATAAAGGCCAGGTGCCCAAACGCCATAGTTTGGCCGATGGTTCCTAAGGCCAAGAATTGGGAGTGGAACATAAATTTACTGGCGTTGCTTTGCAGGGTAAAACGACCAACGGGCATAATGGCGCGCGGCGTGTTTGCCACGTACTTAGCGCTACGAGCGAAAGAGAAGAACCTGTGTGGAAAGGTTTGTTTTGATGGCCGTGGAGCTTACGCAGCCGAATTTCAAGAATACAGGGTAGTTGACGATAATGGGCTGATCGCGCGCATACCTGAGTTGGAAAAACAGGTTATACATGCCAGCGATTTTCGTTTAGCGGTCAGCCATGCACTCGTATCTCATTGGAACAAAACGTACGATTACAAAGGTCAAGAACATGTGGTCATTCCATGTACAATAGCAGAAGGATCTTCGAAATCTATTGACAAAACCGACCTGTCGTATCAACAAGATGACGTGGTTTTAGTTTATTCTGGAAGTACTGCAGGTTGGCAGTCTTTTGGCTTACTTGAGCAATTGCTTGTCCCTATTCTAGAAGAACAGGAACGTGTACACGTTTTGTTTCTGTCAAAAAAAGATGAGAACAACCAACGTTTGAAAGAACGGTTTGCCAACAGAGTAAAAGTTACTTGGCTGAAGCCTGAACAAGTGGTTCCTTCCTTACGTCTTTGTGACTTTGGGATTTTGATTCGCGAGGATACCGTTACCAACCAGGTGGCAAGCCCTACGAAGTATGCGGAATACCTTAAAGCGGGGCTGAAAGTGATCATCTCTGACAACATTGGAGATATGAGTGCAGAGGTAAGTGCCAACAATCTGGGGTATGTGTGGCATTATAATATGCCTCAACCTTCATTTGAAAAAGTGGCTAATGCGGAAAGGGAACGTGTTGCGCAGTACGCAACTACCAGTTATTCTAAAGTGGCTTTCAAGGAAATGTACAAACAGATACTAGCGGCTTTGAATTAGTCAGCTTGTCAGAGTACGAGAAAAACCAAGAACATAATAGCGGAAGTTCCTATAGCAATAATCCACGGCCAAAAATTTGAGCGGTGAGCAGGAGTTTCGTAGTTCATGTCAAGTTCTTTTGGTTAGGTCACAAATATCCTTAGCAGCTATGTGCACTTACACTGAAAAGTGGCGAAGGATAAGTTTTTTCGAGCACAAGGATGCTTTCGTTTAGGTAGACGGAAGGGAAAGGCAATGGTTGCCTGCAACGAAAGTGTTTAATTTTTAATCGTCTGACAGTCAGTAAATTGTATAAACTAGAGTTCGATGACGGCAAATTGACATGAGTTCGACCTTAGTCGGAAAAGACTAAAAAGAAGACCATGTTTACCCAAAAGATTCGAGGAAAGAGCGTGAGACCTTAATTTAACCTTTTGATAGTCAAATAATTATGAATAATTGTGTGAATCAGCGCAGTTAAGGATATATGGCTGATAACACAAAAAAAAACTGTAATTTTGCATAGTACCATAAAATCTTACCTGCGGGCATGTTAGGAGCTATAATTGGAGACATTGTTGGAAGTTTTTACGAAGCAAAAGACAACAGGGATAAGGATGTGAATTTGTTCCCAGAAGGAGCATCCTACACGGACAACTCCATAATGGGAGTTGCTACAGCAGAAGCTATTCTTAAGAAGAAAGAGTACGAAGATGCGTACCGCTCTTTTGGTAAGAAATTTCCGTCTCCTTGCGGTGGTTATGGTGAGCGCTTTGAAGAGTGGCTGAATTGCACGGATCCACAACCTTATGGTAGTTGGGGGTCAGGCAGCGCGGTACGATCAGCACCAATCGGTTTTGCGTTTGATGATAGGTACGAGGTATTAGAGGAGGCTAAGCGCAGTGCTGCTTGTACACATAGCCATCCGGAAGGTATCAAAGGAGCGCAAGCAGTTGCTGCTGCTATTTGTTTGGCGCGTAAAGGACTTGACAAAGAGCAGATCAGAAAGTGGATAGAAAAGCATTTTGGTTACGATCTGCACCGGCGTATAAAAGACATCCGTGGATCATACCGCAACAATGAAAGTAGTCAGGGTACGGTACCTGAAGCGTTGTTATGTGTATTGGACGCCGAAGACTTTGAAGATGCAATTCGCAATGCGGTAAGTATCGAGGGTCACTCGAAGACAATTGGTTGTATTGCAGGTGCATTTGCGCAAGCCTACTTTAAGGAGATCCCAGAGTGGATGCAGGAAAAGGCAGAAGAGTACATTCCTAAGGATTTCGTGAAGACCATTAATTCCTTCAACAAGAAGTACGAGATCTGTCTAGAGCCTGTTCCCGTCGAAGAGGACTAATCAAAGATTCCATTTCATGGCTCTTCCCATTCGGCCGTAGAGGGCCCATTTTGGTAATGTTCTAGTGTACCGTTTTGCGGCTTAAAGGATATGTAGTACGAGGTCGACTCTTGAATGTCCTTGCTCCCCCCTTCATTCAAGGTCACGATAAAAGGAATTTCCTGCATAGGGTAGTTCCCCGCCGTATCCGAGAGCATGTATGTCGTGTTAATGAAGATAGACGTTCGCGCATGGCCTTTTGAGGAGAATATCAGCTGGGTGTTGTCCTCTGGTGGGATCTCTACGCGAAAAGCGCCAATATGATCAACCTGATAGTGGAAAACACCTTTCGAAGAAATTGCCTTGATCTGAACCTCCTTGTTGAACAATTCTGCTGAGATCATACCGGTGAATTCAACTGGGTGCTGGGCTGTCAACACAAGTGGAAGGAACACCCAGGTAAAGAACATGACCTTCATGGGTCAACGGTCTTCTACGTTGTCTGCATAATCGCTTCCCGTTGGCGATTCGACCTCTATCATGTTGTGTTCAAATACACGGCGCCCAGTTCCGGCTACAAAGTATATTTTACCGTAGGGCTTGTTGAATTTCAGGTCGCCGGCTATTGAACGAGGAAAAAGCGCCATTTGCATTTTGAATCGACTGTTCAACGGCGTTGTCACTGGGTCGCAGAAGGCATGATGGGTGTCAATTATGATTGATTCCTTCAAATGAGTATCTGAAAAAACAACCAATTCTGCCACGGTCTCTTCAGGTATATTCACAGTGAATCGACCATCTTGAGGTACTGGAACATGACCGGTAACACGGCCGTTTTGAGAAACTTGCACCATAGCACCTTGGAATGAGCTATCTGCCAGTAGTTGACCTATGAAAGAAACGGGTTGTTGAGCGTGTAACACGGTGCCTAGCACCAGAGCTGCCGCAAGTAGAGTGTATTTGTGGGACATGTGTTCATGAGTTGTGGGATGCATTTGAACGACCCTAGTTGATTCTAGGTTACAACCATGTATTTTTAGAGCATGGTTAAAAGCTTCCAAGATCCCGGTGAATACGATGCAATGGTCAGTCGTATAGATCAACTCTCAAACACAACGACAGCGCAGTGGGGACGAATGGATGTAGCCCAAATGCTCGCGCATTGCGCCGAGGTTCAAGAAGTAATGAATGGCACGAAAGAGCTGAAAAATACACCGCTCATGCTGCGGATCATTAAGGGAATGGTTCGCAAAGCAGTGGTCAATAAGGTGCCGTACAAAAAGAAATCGGGAACACATCCTCAGTATATCAAAAGCAAAACGACTCCGGATTTCGATCAAATGAAGAATGAGCTACTTGCAGCGCTGAGTTTTGATCAACAGCTATCGCAAGAGGAAGCAGAAGCCATTGTTCATCCGCTCTTTGGTAAAATGACCCAATCTGAAAGAGGCATTGCTGGTTGGAAGCATATGGATCATCACTTGCGTCAATTCGATGTGTGATCACGCTATTTCTTGAGGAAGTTGCTTCTAGCCGTTCATTCCATGGCGTGCTTTACCTCGCGCCAGCCACCTCCATTGTAGACTTCCGAGAACCCTTGGGCTTGTAAGAATTCGGTGGCCTGCCCGCTTCGTCCGCCACTGGCGCAACAAAGCACCACTGGCTCTCCAATGGCCTTGATCTTTTCAAGATGCTCAGGAACCTTATTCAAAGGTATGTTCACCGAACCTTTAACATGCCCCATAATGTATTCCGCTTTGCTACGCACGTCAACTACGTTGCTACCATCAGCCTTGATCTTGCTCTTTAATTCCATGGCGTAAAGATCGTAAACAGAGGCCTACATTTGCAGTTCAGTGAAAATGAGTAAGAAAGTATTGATCACAGGAGGTGCAGGATTCATTGGATCGGCACTTTCTCGCCATCTGCAAAATGCAGGGCATGATGTTTTTGTGCTGGACAACCTCTCCTTTGGAAGAAGAGAACTCGCGGGTGTCACGGACGATAGGTTCTTTCAGGTGGATATCCTTGACAAGAAAGCAACGAAGCAAGTTGTAGAGGCAGTCAGGCCCGCTTGGGTATTGCACCTTGCGGCTATTCACTTTATTCCCTACTGCAATCAACACCCTTTTGAAAGTGCGAACATCAACCTGCAGGGCACTGCACATGTATTAGATGCGTGTGCCGAAGTTGCATCAGTCGAACAGGTCTTTTTCGCCAGCACGGCGGCAGTATACCCAATAGCTGATGTAGCGGTTGCAGAAGAGCATGGAACAGGCCCTTTGGACATTTATGGCCTAAGTAAGTTAATGGGGGAGCGCTTGTGTGCTGAGTTTCACGCGCGTTGTAGTAAACCAACGGTCATCGGCCGGTTTTTCAATGCCTTTGGTCCGAACGAAACCAATCCACATTTGATTCCAGAGATCCAGAAACAAGTAAATGCTGGCGTACGTGCCATTGCATTGGGTAACGTGGAGCCCAAGCGCGATTTCATTCACACCACGGACATGAGCCGCGCTATGAGTATGCTGCTTTCCAAAGAGCTTGGTGGTATAGAAACGTTCAACATAGGAAGGGGTATTGAATATTCGGTACGTGAAATAGTAGAGGCGTTCTCGCGGCAGTTAGGAGAAGAACTGGTCATTGAGACGGATCCTGCACGAGTGCGGAAGACGGATCGAATGCACTTATTAGCGGATGTGAGTAAATTGAAACATATGACAGGGTGGGAGCCTGCTTGGGGAATTGACGAAGGGGTCAAAACACTGCTCACAGAAGATGTCCTCTACTAAGCGGATAAAGGTTGTTTTGTGTACGGATGGAGTGTATCCTCAAGCTATGGGAGGTATGCAACGACATTCGCGTCTGTTGGCAGAACACCTTTCACGACACGCTGAGGTAGACTTAACCGTTATTCACCCGCATGTAGATGGAATCTTTGCTCAAGAACTGGGCATTCAAGAGGTCACTGTACCGCCAATTGACGAGGACCGCACCTACATTTTCGAATTGAAGAGGTATTCACGACACGTTGCTGACCGTTTAGATGAGCTCATGCCAGATGTCGTGTTGAGTCAAGGGTTCTCGGTATGGGTTGACCTACGGAAGTGGGGGAAGAAAACAATCGTTCATCCACATGGACTGGAAATGTTTCAAATGACAACGCGAAAAGAGAAGCTGCTGGGCTTTCCTTTTCGCCGTTCCTTGCGAAGCATTATCCGAAAAAGTGCTCGCGTTGTATCACTTGGAGGCAAGCTTACTGCAATATTGAACGATCAGGTAGCGGGCTCTGCGTGCAGTGTTGTGACCATTCCTAATGCGGTTGACGTGCCTGCAGTTCCACCTGCATTTCCTGTAGCCAACACACCGATGCATTTGTTCTTTGTAGGACGTTTCGCATTCAATAAAGGAATAGACCTCTTATTAGAAGTGGCGCAGCGACTTGTGCAGGAAGGTCGTACAAATGACATCCATTTTGACTTGGCGGGTGATGGCCCCTTAATGGCTTCTATCAAGGAAAAAGGCGTACCCCCT
>CAZPEQ010000064.1:0-9705 GCA_964585605.1 uncultured Weeksellaceae bacterium
TTCAATAAACGCCACCAGTCCCTGCGGCACGCCATCTTTCACCGGATACCCAATCCATCACATATACGATCAGGCCAACGGTGCGCGGTGCCTACCAGTTCGGCGATATTCAAGTAATCACTAGAACCAAGCTGGACCTGTTTGCTAGAAAGCTCAGTGTGCATGCCGCGGAAACAATCGAAGTACACCCCTCCATTATTCTTATGAAAGACCTGGAGATCAAAGCATTCTCACGGATCGCTGTGCTTGATGGCTTAAAGAAAGTGCGTCGCATTGGTGTTAGTTACGAGTTTGAACAGATCAGCCCCTATGTGGAAGGGGATGATATTCGCCATCTGAATTGGAAGGCAACTGGACGCACCCGAGAGCTAATGGTGAACCGTTTTGAAATGGAACGTTCGCAGCCCATCTATGCAGTAATCTGCAAGACGCGTGAAATGCGCATGCCCTTCAACGGTATGTCCTTGTTGGATCATGCAGTGAACACCACTTTAGCCTTGAGCAACATCGCCCTATTGAAGTACGATAAGATGGGCTTGATAACCTTTTCTGATAGGATTGGTAGTGCCTTGCGTGCAGACAGCAAAGCAGGACAATTGAAGCGGATCATGCATGCGCTGTACAATGAGAAGGAACGCCAGGTGGAGGCGAACTATAGTGTGCTGAATTTGGGTATGCGGCAGATTGCCAGAAGCAGAAGCCTGATGTTCTTATTCACCAATTTCGAAAGCGAATACGCATTGGATAGGGCCTTGCCGCAATTGCGTTTGTTGGCCAAACAACACCTGTTGGTCACAGTACTTTTCAAGAATACAGAGGTGGAGGGCTTTGCAGATGAATCTCCCGATGATCTGCGTGGCATTTATGCACGCACCATTGCGCGGAACATGATTAATGAGAAAAAAGCCGTTGTGCGCAAGCTGCAGCGCAACAACATTCAAACGATATTGACTTCGCCAGAAAACCTGCCCATGAATACAGTGAACAAGTACTTGGATTTGAAGATGCGGGGGGCGGTTTAATAAGGTTGGTGCTTTAGTTTGTTCAGAGATGCGATTGGCCGAAAATGCTCAGCGTTGATTTTCTTTACACGTTCCTTTAGGGCCTCGCTTGCATTACCGAATAACTCCATACTGACAAAGGTTCGTGACGAACTTAACCGAGGAGCGAACGGTTTGTAATTATCAAAGTGAAATAAGACCGCTTCAGAGTTCGCATACGTTTCAAGTACCTTGATGGTATTCGAGTTTTCTGATAGATACCAGTCGTACTGTAGCATGCCCTTTTCCGTCTTCATACAATGCGCTTGTAGTTCCTCAACAGCTTCTTGTAATTCAGCTAGTTTGTTGTCCAGCAAGGTTAAGGTTGCTATCAGTGTGATTCGGTCTTTCATGAACCGAAATTACAAGATCGGCCAGGGAAGAATTTTTAGGCACCAACTTCGGGAGTTAATGTAGGAGGGTCACCTACTTCGCCGCAGTGGTGCATGCTCAAGCGGTCATGGTGCTCAAGCAGCTTTTCGCCTTGTCATATAGGTCTACCTACGAGCGTGATGAACAAGTACTAGAGCCGGGCGGCAGCCCTCTGCCGCCCGGCTCTAGGTACAATATGTATCACCTCACTCCTCTCGTCAAATTCGCACTAACGGTAGTCTTCCGCTTACATTGTTTCCGTGGGCTGAACCTCCTGAGTAACTATAGCTCCATCAGGGTGGTTATCGAACTGATCCGCGTTAAACACCTCCTTCGGAAATTTGATATTCTTGGTTATCTCCTCCAAGTGCTCGATCGATATCATGCGGGTCTGCCATTCTGCTGATACCTGGAATTCGAAAGCCACCCGATCGAGATCCTGCGACAGGAGGAATGCGAAGGATTGGAGTTCATCGTTCTCGTTAATGGCCACGATCACCTTCCAATATGCACGTGGTATTTGAACCTGCAGATTATTTTTGAAATTCACTCCTTTGAACGGAGGGTCGGTGTCCAGCAATACCGGGCCGCTGAATACGCAGTACCGCTCACTTTTAGCTTGGCGCAGGATATTGTTCTCCAGCTGGCCCCAGACTCCGGCTTCCATGGAACGGTTGAACTCCTTCACTTGCGGCGAGCAATTGGTAATGTGATAGGTATCACCATTTGCTTTTCGCACGTCCGCGTAGGTACTTCCCCAAGCAACGTCCTCACGGCGCACGAGATGACCCTTATCGAAAGCCTTGCGATCTTTATTGTAGAATTCATCGGACAACTGATCCTCCGAAGGGATCCTTGGATCTAGAAACCATTTTTCACGATCGTTCTTTCGTAAACCGGCAAGCGCAGCGCGGTTGTAGGTCTTATTCGGCTCCGGTTTTTTCGCTTCTTTCCTCCCATCGATATTTGACGCCGTGAACAAAGCGAGTCTGCGCTTTTTGTTGTTCACGATGGTGAATTTGTGGTACGGGATATGAATATCATTATTCTCCAATTTTGACAAATTGCGTTTGTTATACACGCTGGGCATCGGCACTGTTGTTCCTAGGAATTCTTCATCGTAACCTGCGCGAGTGCTGTAGTCCCTCTCATGGAATGGCTCCACTTTTGCTTCGGGTGCAGTAGACAGAGCTGGATTTGCAGAGTCAATGTGGTCAGAACCGTCATCATCATGATGTTGGCCTATGCCGCTTGGTTCGCCGATTCGAACACTAACCGTAACGGGGACGTTGAATACTCTTTGATGTTCACTGGTACTGATATTGGATGATTGCGTTGAATCGTTCCCGGTTTTTCCGTTGGAAGGGTTGTGAATAGGTGTAGAGGTTCTTGGGCTGTCATCCGTTTCAAATGGCATACTTGGTAAGTCGACCATACCGTCGCACGTCTTCAAGAATTCTTTGAACAAGCTGTTGCCGTGCAACGAAGAATTGTTTTTGAGGTCATTGACGATCACGCTTACTCTCATTCCTGAATTAGCGATCCAATTCACATCTGAGTCGTCGTCGAATCGTGTGGCGATCGATCCATTCTTAAGTAGCCAATTGCCGCTTTCATCTGTTTTGGGGACACCAGTGAAATGCAGGGCTACTACTTGCCAAGAATCATTGAATACGGGTGAACCCGAAGACCCTTGTGCAGTATCAGAATAATACATCAAGGTCAGGTCGTACTCTTCCACTTCCTTGATCACCTTATTTTCTCTAGCCGCCACCTGTTTGGTCTGCCCCCCAGGGTGTTGAATGATCGTAGCGAATTCACCCATGTTGATCTTTCCTACTCCCGGGTTCAATCGTAAGAAGCCGAAATCCGCCAAGGCGGTGCGCCCGAAAATCGGAGTGGGTTCGATTGCGACCAAGGCATAATCCAGGTCGGCGTTGGCGGTGAAGAGGAGATCCGGCCTGAGTTGGAATCGGGTTATGGGTTTCGGATTCCCCTCTGGATCGAGTTCAAAATCGAACTCGACAATAGTGTTTTTCGCATGATCTGCTGCCTCAAGTACATGCCTATTTGTAAGAAGCAGATTTGGAGAGACCTTGAAACCCGTTCCATATCCTTTTTCCCTGAAACCTTCATCTCTGAGTATGATCCGGCAAACAGACCTGCTTGCTGTGATTCCCCGAACGAAATAATTTATATCGACCAAGTCGTTGCTGCCAAGTGTGCGTTCCTGTGCGGAAGAGGATATGCCCTCCACTTCTATGATATGTGATTCTCTCAATCGTACCCTTTCTGGTGGTATCAATTCGCGAAGTGATCGTTCGTTCACCTTCGCCTTCATTCGCTCTATGTCCTGTTGATTGAACTCTTCTGAATAGTGCTGTATTGATCGCTCGAATTTTTGAAGTAGCATATTCCTGTGATGTGTTGGTTAGTGGTCTTTAAATCGATGCTTCGGACGGCTATCGGCCATGCCTTCAGCAAACGTTTGCTAAAAATAGAAACAGCTAAATGTAGTTTAATGTTATCATATATTCAATACATTGATTTTATCATGCTACCTGCTCTGGCCTATCAGCGTGTATGTTACATGCACCAGTAGCCTGCTGCGTAAGAAGGAATCAGTCAACCCTCTTCAGTGGTTTGTAAACAACATCCGCTTGTTTCTCCTTCTTCAAGTTCACGGTTGCGCCAAGCTCGCCATGGTATTCTTTTCCAAATTAGACGTCGATAGCGTAGCCGTTTCGCACTTTTCCAGTGCGGGTTCAAGTTTTTTTACTAAGTGAATGCTCGGGTAAGTAAGGATGAATGGTAGTTTCTCTCCTGTCAATCCGCAGAACGTGCCGGTATCCATGTCGAACGCTTGATTCTCACAGAAGGCAATCTTCAACTAGGTTGATTAACCTAGACTTACGATGGACCGCAGAGAGAGGTCTCTGGCGGAGCAACGGAAACAAATGCAGCTTCCGTCAAGGCAACCTTGAGATTGCTTAACCGTCTTGGTAGTATGAAGCGCCTTCTCATCATTGCTTTGTGGCTTGTTTCTTGCTTCGTCATGGGACAGTCTCAGTTCAGTAGAACCTACACTACTGCGCCCTTCGTAGGTTCAAGCTTAACCCCAGACAGTGGCTTGGTATTATGTACAGATAATTCGATTCTCTTAGTAGATAGAGATGGGAATTCTCAAAGCGGACGTGAGTATACAGGGATTCAGTTATCGGACATTAGAATCAATGATGTAGCGGCTATTGGGGATTCCGGCTATGTCTTAGTGGGAAGAGGAATTGGTGTTGCGCCTGGAGGAACTCCTTCGAACGAATTCATGATACAGGTGCTGAACAGCGCGGGAATTCCGCAGTGGGGCACCGAGGAAGGAGGGAGCAACGTTCAGCAGTTCGTCATGGCCAAAACCACGTACGATGGTCAGGCACTTGTTGCAGGCTGGTGGGAAGGGTTAGTGGGGTGCACTGGTTGGGCGCTTGAAGTAGGCTATTCCGCGAATTCGATATCTCAATACCAATGGTCTGCGGGAGCTTCAGGCTTTCTGCATTCCTTTTTAACCGCCGTGGAACCTACGGTAACCAATGGGTATTTAGGCGCAGGTGTAAGCGCATCGGAACTGTATGTTTATAAGGCCGACTCTGCCGGAGCTATGGTATGGTCAAGATCCTTCGAATACAACAACGCGCTGAACTTTACGGGAATACATATTGCCGAGTCAGGCTCTGGTTCATCTTATGTTGCAGCAGGCCCGTTGCCAACGGGCTTTGCTCTGTTGCATTTGGATAGTTTGGGTGCTGTTGTTTGGGCCATGGATTATCCTGCCCCGCATGAACCTACGGGCGTGGTGCGTTTGTTGAATGGAGATATTTGGATAAGTGGTCGGTCTTGGTTAATGGCGTGCGACAGCACGGGAGCGGTAAAATGGAGCAGGTCTTATAATAGCCAGATTAACGCGATGGAACGCACACCAGAGCAGAACGGCGTTTATTTAGTAGGAGAATCGGCCGGGTCAGGGTGGTTAATGCGAACAGATAGTATTGGGCAAGTAGCGGGTTGTGTCAGCACGCCACTTTCAATCGTAGGAATACCCACGCCGGTTCAAAGTGTGGGAAATGATGGACCTATGGACGCCACTTGGAGTGGTTCGATTTTTCAAATGACGGATCAGCCACTAACGAGTGTTGTAGATAATGTAGAATGCCTCGTTACGGATATAGTGGAAAAGACAACAGAGGAAGCGTTCTCTACCTTTCCGAATCCGTTTGACCATACCATGCATGTTGTTTTTACTGAGCCGCTGAGGAATGAGGATCAGTTGATTCTGGTAGATACGTATGGGAAAGTGCAGCGTAGGATCGGTGGGGAAAATGGAGCACAGATCAGTATTGCAAGGAATAACCTAGTTGCTGGACTTTACACGGTGATATTGATCAAAGCGGGCACAACTGTATACTCGAAGACGGTCGTCGTTGAATAATTCAATCTAACTTCAACACGGCTAAGAATGCTTCTTGCGGCACCTCTACGTTACCGATCTGGCGCATGCGTTTCTTGCCCTTTTTCTGCTTTTCCAACAGCTTACGCTTACGTGAAATATCACCACCGTAACATTTAGCGGTAACGTCTTTGCGCATCGCCTTTACCGTTTCACGGGCAATGATCTTGGTACCGATAGCTGCTTGAACGGCGATCTCGAATTGTTGGCGAGGTATCAGCTCCTTTAGTTTGATGCACATGCGCTTGCCTAGGTCAAAGGCACTGTCCCGATGCACGAGTGCGCTTAACGCATCAACCGGATCACCGTTCAACATCACATCCAACTTGATCAACTTGCTCACTTTGTACCCGATCGGGTTGTAATCGAAGGAAGCATACCCGCGGCTGATCGTTTTTAGTTTATCGTAGAAATCAAAAACGATCTCGGCTAGCGGAATGTCAAAACTCAACTCAACGCGATCACTGGTCAGGTACACCTGGTTTTTCATTTCACCACGCTTACCAATACACAGGTTCATGATCGCACCTGTGTATTCAGAGCGGGTAATGATCTGCGCGTTGATGTAGGGCTCCTCAATGTTATCAACCAAGCTTGGGTTTGGCATGTCACTCGGGTTGTTCACCACCGAGGTCTCGCCTTTATTCGTATGCAGGATGTAGCTTACGTTCGGTACGGTGGTGATCACTGTCATATTGAACTCCCGCTCCAAACGCTCTTGAATGATCTCCATATGGAGCATGCCGAGGAAACCGCAACGGAAGCCAAAACCAAGCGCGGCTGAAGTTTCCGGTTCGTAAACCAAGGACGCATCATTCAACTGCAGCTTCTCGATCGACGCACGTAGCTCTTCATAATCGTCCGTATCAACAGGGAAGAGACCTGCGAAGACCATGGGCTTCACATCCTCAAATCCTTGTATCGCCTCGCAGGGGTTATCTACATGCGTGATCGTATCACCCACCTTTACTTCTTTGGCGGCCTTAATACCGCTAATGATGTAGCCTACATCACCCGTCCGCATTTCCTTGCGTGGATCCAGATCTAACTTCAATACGCCGATCTCATCCGCGTTGTACTCTTTTTCGGTGTTCACGAACTTCACGCGATCACCCTTGCGCATAACACCTTGACGCACCTTGAAATAGGCAATGATCCCACGGAAACTGTTGAACTGGCTATCGAAGATCAAGGCTTGCAGTGGTGCGTTTGGATCACCCTCAGGCGCAGGCACTTTTTCAATGATGGTTTCCAGGATCTTGTCTACTCCTTCACCTGTTTTGCCACTGGCCGCTAACACATCGCCTGAATCGCACCCGATCAGGTCAACGATCTGGTCGGTCACCTCTTCGGGCATGGCGCTCGGCAGATCCATTTTGTTCAGGACAGGAATGATCTCGAGGTCATTCTCCAGCGCCAAATACAGGTTGCTGATCGTTTGCGCTTGAATACCCTGTGTAGCATCTACGATCAACAAAGCACCCTCACAAGCGGCTATAGAACGACTCACCTCATACGAGAAGTCAACATGCCCAGGTGTATCAATTAGATTCAGGGTGTAATCCTGCCCATCTTGGACATAGGCCATCTGTATGGCGTGGCTCTTGATCGTAATACCGCGCTCGCGCTCCAAGTCCATATCGTCCAAGGTCTGCTCCTGCATATCTCGGTCACTTATGGTACCCGTAACCTGCAATAGCCGGTCTGCTAGGGTACTTTTACCGTGATCAATATGGGCGATTATGCAGAAATTGCGGATATGCTTCATGAAGCGTGCTTAAAAGCGGTGCAAAAGTAGCCACTTCCACCTCCTTTTTTGCTTTGTATAATGGGTATTTCGAAGGTTTCACCACCTTGTAGGCAACTTTTTGGTTCATTTTACCCTCATATAGTTGTGAAGGTCTATGACAGATGACGAACTCACGGAAGGATGTATACGGGAAGACCCCGCTGCTCAAAAGGAACTGTACGACAAATTCGCACGGCAAATGATGGGTACGTGCATGCGGTATGCGTGCGATGAGGCGCAGGCGAAAGACATGGTTCAGGAGGGCTTTATCAAGGTATTCCAGAAAATCAGCACCTTTAGGCGTGAAGGTTCGCTAGGAGGTTGGGTTTCTAGAACAATGGTTCGCACGGCATTAGACTTGTTGCGTAGAGAAAAGCACTATGCCAACAACGTGGATCTGACCGAAGCGGAGTTCCTAACTCCTTCACACGGCCAGGTACTAGAGGCGATGGGCGCGAATGAGATCAGGCAACTCATCCAACAAATGCCAACCGGGTATAGAACGGTATTCAACATGTTTGCCGTTGAAGGGTATTCCCATAAAGAGATAGCGGCCGAATTAGGTGTTACGGAAAGTACATCAAAGTCCCAATTCAGTAAGGCAAAAGCATATTTGCGCCAATTGTTACCAGAAGACGTAGTGAAAGATCATGGAGGCGATCGATAAAAAACTACAAGAGATACTTTCGAAGAAATTCGAAGGAGCAGAGGTTGATGTAGATCCGGCTATTTGGGATAATATACACACATCCCTCCACACTCCAGCAGTGCCTGGTGCAGAGGCCCTAGTGGGCAGCAAGGCTTCCGTTTTTAGTTCTTGGATAACGTGGGTAGCAGCCTCAGTGCTGATAGTTGGCGTGATAACATGGAGCTTCTGGCCTGCGGGTAACGCCGTAGAAGCAGTCACAGAAGTAGAGCCGGATCCAGTTGAGAACGTTGTGCAACCAATTGCAAGCGAGGAAGAGGCGAATGCAATTACTGAAGAAAAAGTGGCTGAAATAGTTAGTGAACAGCAGGCTGAGGTGCCCGTGCTAAACGAGCCTGAACCAACGAGACCTACTGCTGATTTATTAACTGACCTGCCCAGAACAATCAAGGATACTGATTCGGCTATGCCTAATGTAGCTGAAGATGATATCCCAGCTATTGTTGATGCTCCTAAGCCAGACCCAATACCCGTAGATAATTCAACTGCGGTGGTGGACGGTCCAGATGAAGCTAGTTCAGATGCTGGGCAACCAGCTGACCCACTTGATGATCCTGTTATCCCAAACGATTTAGACCCGGCCAGTGATTTTGACGAACCAGAAAAAGGAATCTTACGCCCTTTGCCTAATGTGTTCTCGCCAAATGGAGATGGGCGTAATGATACCTACTTGCCTGAATTCATAGACCCACAGCATGTGGAGTACACGGTTGTTTCAATGAGTTCTGGGAACCCGGTTTTAACGGTGATGGGTGCAATACCCTGGACCGGTGTAGATAGAAACGGACAAGAATTGCCTGTAGGCCCTTATCTGTTTATCGTAAAAACAATTGATAAGCAAGGGGTTACTGACCAAGCTACACAATTGGTAAGGCTCTATAGATAAGGATTGGCAGAAGAACACATAGAGGTTGGAGTCGCAATATGTTGGAGTTCTGGTGTTTACTAGCGCAAAGCTTGTTTAACCCAAGTTTCACTCCCCTATCTTTGATTCACTTTGAGAACTAGGTTATAAAAGACGAATGAAGCTGAGAGTAAGTGTTTTGTTGTTCACGGCGTCATACTTGGTGTCAGCGAGCAATGCTCAACTTGGCAATACGTGTGACTGTTGGATACAGCCTGATGCCTCGTATACACTGATCAATAATGCTACGGAATGGAATGCAGGAGGTTTTCAAAGTACCGATGATGGAAGCTTCGGGCCGATTGCTTTACCGTTCATGTTTGACCTGTATGGCACTGCGTATAGTCAAGCATGGATTAATATCAATGGTAATGTGTCCTTTGACGCGCCATTACC